>JBBIQF010000421.1:0-5934 GCA_037442445.1 Planctomycetaceae bacterium | reverse complement strand
GTTAGCTGCCCTTGCTCGGCCACGCGCAACCAGGAACGGGTCGCCGGGTTCTGCCGCAGCAGCACCTCGCGGGCGGTCGTCAAGATGCCCACGCGCTCGGCCGGTACGATCGTCTTCGCAGCGATGCCCGGGGCCGAGGGAGCCGCGGCGTCAGCCGGGGGCAAGCGGGGCTGCGGCTCCAACACGGTAGGCGGGTGCGCAAGCCCTGCCTCAGGCCCGGCAGGCTGCGCCTGGGGCGGCCCGGGCTGGCTGGGCTTGGCGCCCTGCGGCTCCGCAGGCGCCGCAGGTGCCTTTGCCGGTCCAGCGCCATTTGCGACATCATCGGTGGCCACGGCCTCGCCGGGAGGTGCCTTCTCGGCGGCTGGTTTCTTGCCGGGTTCGGCGACCGGCACCCCGGCCGGGGGCGAAGGCTTGATAGCCGCCGGTTCGGGTTTCTCGATCGGCTGCGAAGGTTTGGTTGGTGCAGGCTTGGGCTGCTCCTCCTCGGGCAATGTTGGGGGGGGTGCGGCCGAAACTGGGGGTTCGACCACCGGCGGCTCTTCCCGCACCGAAGGTGTGGCAGCCCCCGAGCCGAACAACAGCCGTGCCAGCTCCAGCGGCCGAATCTGGCCCGATAGTACAAGCACCACCAGCAGGACCGCAGCGGCCAGGCCCAAGCCGGCCAACGTCCTCCACCAAGGCCGGCTCGCCCCGCGGCGCAGGTAGTCCGGCACCCGCCAGCGCGCCGCCGGAAGAGCGCCGGGCTCCAGCGGCGTGGTGGCCCCATCGGAAGGTTTGGGTTGCCCGGCCGGCTCGGCCGGCGGGGGGATGGCCGGCTGACTGAGCGCCTCGGCCAAATGGTACATCCGCTGCCGGCTCAGGGGGTCCACCTCGGCCGGCTCGCGCAGGACCCGCGAGAGTATCTCGTGGCACGAGGCGACCTCGGCCAACTGGACGTCCGACTCCAGACACACCTTCTCGAAATCCGGCACCTGGGCGTCGGGTAAGCGATGATCGAGATACTCGGCCACGGTGTTCGGATCGAGCCATTGGCCGCGGTCCAGCACACTCGGAGCGCCCAGACGCAGCCGGCGGACCACGTCCCGAATGCGATGAACCAGTTTCCGGGCCCGTTCGCTCTCTTGAATCCGCCGCTCGATCTCCTGGGCATCCTCCGGCGAGAGGTCCAGGCCGTGCAAGTAAGCCAACAAGTACCGCAGTGTCAAACGCATGATCGCACCTCGCGATGCCGCCGGGCCATCGGTCTGCCCGGCAAGAGCCAGCCCTCAGCTACAGCCGACCCAGCCGCCCCCCGGCGAGCACACCCCTTGTGTAGCAAGGCCAAGCAGGAAGCACGCTATCTGCCCCCCTAGTGCGGAGCACCGGTTGGAGCTTTGTGCGCTCCTCTACCCCTTATTAGTGCCCCGGCGAGTGCTTGGCCGTACATGGTTCGCAGAACATTTCCAAAAAAAGGCGCAATCGGCGGCCACCAACCGCAGAAAGCGAGGCATTGCGGCAGCTTGGCGAGTCCGTGGCAAGGTGGATTTCTCACGAGCCAAAGGGCGCAGAAAGGGGCACGCCGCCGCAGTGGCGGAGCGGCTCCCCTCCGAAGTACGGTTGTGTGGCACGATGGGGAAAACGGGGCAAACTGCAGAAAATCGCAAACTCCGCACGCCGTGCCGATTTGGTTGGCCTTGACGGAATATGCCTTTTTTCTTATCCCCTCGCAGCCGATGAAACGTAGGAGCCGCGGAGTTCCCATTGGGCGGTGATTCCCCCAGAATGGTGGCGGCGGATGCGAGGGCGTCTTGGATGCTTGTCATCGCCAGCGACCTGCATTTGAACGATGGCACGACCGGGCAGACCGTGCCCGCTGGCGCTTTGGAGCTGTTTGCCGCCCGCGTCGAGGAGTTGGCCGTCAGTGCCAGTTTCCGTTGTGACGGGACGTATCGGCCGATCGAACGGATCGATATCGTGCTATTGGGCGACGTGCTGGACGTCATCCGGTCGGCACACTGGCTTGCCCAGCCGGCGGTGCGGCCCTGGACCGATCGCACTGCCCCAGCCTTCGCGGAAATGGTGGACCGCATTATCAGCCAGATACTCGAGCAGAACGAGGCGGGGCTGGCGGTCCTTCGGGGGCTGTCGGAGGGCGCCGGAGTGCGGATTCCGCCTGCGACGCGGGCAGGCCGGCCGGACCCCTCGGCCGATGGCATCCCCGTGCCGGTCCGCGTCCACTACATGGTGGGCAACCACGATTGGTTCCTCCACGTGCCGGGACCGGCTTTCGACGCCATCCGGCAGAAAGTGGTGCGGCAGATGGGGCTGGCCAATCGGGCCGACCGCCCCTTCCCCCACGATATGCTGGAAAGCGAAGAGCTGTTGCAGACCCTGCGGCGGCACAAGGTGGCGGCCCGGCATGGCGACTTGTTCGATCCCTTCAACTTCGAGGGCGACCGCGCCACCAGCAGCCTGGGCGATGCCCTGGTCATCGACCTGGTCAACCGGTTTGCTGCCGAGGTCGAATCGCAACTGGCTAACGAATTGCCCGCCGCCACAGTGCTGGGACTCCGGGAGATCGACAATATCCGGCCGCTGGTGCTGGTGCCTGTCTGGATCGATGGCCTGTTGGAGCGGACCTGCCCGTTTTCTTCGGTGCGGACCCTGCTCCGCCGGGTGTGGGACCGGCTGGTCGATGATTTCCTGGCCTTGGATTTCGTCCGGGCGCACGACACCTGGAGCCCGGTGGACATGGTCGATGGCCTCAGCCAGGTGCTGAAGTTCAGCAAACGGATGTCGATCGGCTGGGCCAGCGCCATCAGCACCTGGTTCTACAAACTCCGCGGCGCTCCGGACGGCTCGTATTACCGCCACGCTCTGGGCGAGCAGGATTTCCGCAACCGGCGAGCCCGGCACATCGTGTACGGGCACACGCACACCGCCGAGGTGGTGCCCCTGGATGCCAGCTATGCCGAGGGGTACGTGCTGAATCAGTTGTATTTCAACGCGGGAACATGGCGGCGGGTCCATCGGCAGACCGAGATGGCGCCGGCCGAGCACGAGTTCATCGCCTCCGACGTGATGACCTACCTGGTGTTCTACCAGGGGGACGAGCGTAAAGGCCGGCCGTACGAGACCTGGTCCGGCACGCTGGGCTACAACCCCCAGGAGAGCACCGTGCATCGCATCGATTCCGGCAGGAGCAGCCATGGTGCAGCCCCTCCCAGCGCAGTCCCGGTCCGGCAACAAGGTCCCCACTTCGCCAGCGGCGGGGCTCGGTCCGCGCGCTGGCTGGGGCGGCGCGGCTGAGGCCCTTGGCCCGCGAATGGCGGAACTCCGCCAGGCACTGGCCGAACAGGGCGTCGCCGCCCTCCTGCTCATCCCCGGCAGCCATCCGGCCGAAAGCGAACTGTTTTGCGATCGCCTTGCCCGTTGGCTGGAACAGGCTTTATCTGCCCCTGGCCGAGCGGCCGTCCCGGTGCATCTGGTGGAATGGTCGGGCGAGGCCCACGACCTGGGGTGCAGCGACGCTGCGGTGCGGCTGGTGGATGCTCTGTTGGCCCTGGAGCCGGCCCCGAGGCAGCGGGTGCTCCTATGGGGCGTGGGGGACGCGGCAAACATCCTCGCGCTGGCCTCGTGGCTGATCGCGGCGGGCCCGGAGCCGGCGGCACGGCTCTTCCAAGCCGCCCGCATCTACTACCGCTGGCCGGTGTTGGGCTGCGTCGATGTTCCGATGTGGGAACGTGTGCGGTGCGGCCTGCAGAGGTCGCAGGCTCTGGAAGGCGTGATGCTGGACATGGTGCTTTGGGGGCCGGGCGCCCGCTATCCGTGGCGGTTGGACAGCCGCATGAGGCTGATGCACTTCGTGCATCCGGGCAGCGCTGATGGCGAACGGCCGCGCCCGCCGGACCGGGCGGCCTGGAGGGCCCGCCTGGCCGACCGCCGACTCCGCCGCCTGTTCGAGTCCCGCGAGTTCAGCATCGAAAGCCCTGCTCGGCCGGCCACCATTTTCGAAAGCCGCATCGCCACGGTCTCGCCGGGCCAGGCCACAGCGCCGGATGTCGCCGCCGGCCTTGCCGATCGAACCCTGGCCGCACGCCAACAATGGATCGCCGCCCAGGCCGAAGAGGTGGTCCGCCGATTCTACGGCACCCGCAAGCTCAAAGTGGCTTGAGCATTGTGGCGCACGCGTTGGCCGGAGCTGAAACCCGCCTCGGGCACCTGGCCCGGGGCCGCCCTCCTCAGGCCAAAACCTCTTTCGAAGGCCCCCCGGGAACTTCCCGCACGTACCGCGGAACGGCGTAGCCCGGCAGGCGGCGGCGGACCTCGGCCACGAGCGCCCGGCCCTCTTCCTCGGGCACCTCGAAGTGCGCCGCCCCGGCCACCGGATCCAACTGATGCAGGTAGTAGGGCATCACCCGCAGGTCCACCAACCGTTCGAACAAGTTGCACAGCACTTCCACCGAATCGTTCACCCCCCGCAACAGCACCGATTGGCTCAGCACGGGAATCCCGTGGTCCACAAGAGCGGCCAGGGCCTGGGCCACGGCCGGGTCGATTTCCGCGGGATGGTTGACATGCAGCACCATGATGGGAACCAATCGGGTGCTCCGCAACAAACCAAGCAGCCCCTCCGTAACCCGCTGGGGGATGACGATGGGCATTCGCGTATGAATCCGGAGGCGGCGGACATGGCCGATGGCAGCGATCCGCTCCACTAGCCATGCCAGCTCACTATCGGGGAGGGTTAGCGGATCCCCCCCGCTGAGGATGACTTCGCGGACTGAGGGATCGGCCTGGACCTTTTGCAGCACGCGGGTCCATCGCGCACGCCGCGGCGGCCCCTGGGTGTACGGGTAATGTCGGCGGAAGCAAAACCGGCAATGGACGCCGCATTGGCCAACCGTTACCATAAGTAGCCGGCCCTGGTATTTCTGGAGCCCGCCGGGGGGTCCGGCCGACCGGGCCTCGCCCAGAGGGTCGCAGGTGAACCGCGGATGCTCGGCCTCCTCGGCCGTTTGGGGGAGAACCTGGAGCAGCAGCGGGTCCGAGGGATCGCCCGGCCGCATTCGGGATAGAAAAGTCCTCGGCACGAGCAAGGGAAACCCTCTGCTGCGGCAGGAAGTTTCCTTCATTTGGGGGGGAAGATCAAGCAGCCGGCACAACTCGCCCAGATCGGTTACCGCACTGGCCAGCGCGGCCTGCCAGGGCTGGTTTGCGGCCGCAGTGGCGTTCGGCAAGCTCGCCGGTACGCCTGGCCGTTCGATACACTGTACCGTTGGAAAACCCATGCGTCTTAAGGCAAAGCGAACAGGGTAATAGCCGTGGCCTCGTACAACACCAGCGAATTCAAGAAAGGGCTCAAAGTCCAGCTCGATGGCGATCCGTATCTGATGATCGAGTGCAATTTTGTGAAGCCGGGCAAGGGGCAGGCCCTGTACAAGTGCAAGCTTCGCAATCTGCTGCGGGGCACTGTCATCGACCGCACCTACAAGAGCGGCGATTCGATCGAGGCGGCCGACATCGAGGAGGTTACCGCCCAGTTCCTCTACCGCCAGGGCGACACGTTCGTGTTCATGGACAACAACACGTACGAGCAGTACGAACTGAGCGCCCAGCAGGTGGACGAGGCGTGGAAATACCTCAAGGAGGCGATGGTGTGCAGCATGCTCCTGTTCAATGGGCAGCCCATCAGCGTCTCGCCGCCGAACCACGTGGTGCTCCGGGTGGAGTATACCGAGCCGGGCGTGCGGGGCAACACCGCCACCAACGTCACCAAGCCCTGCCGGGTGGAGACCGGGGCGGAAATCCTCTGCCCGGCGTTCGTCGAAATCGGCGACCTGATCCGGGTGGACACCCGCACCGGCGAGTACATCGAGCGGGTGAAAGAGTAGCCGGCCGCCTCCGGCGCACCCCCGGACCGCCGGTGCTGAACCGACGCCGTGCCCAGCCGCA
>JBBIQF010000420.1:0-5937 GCA_037442445.1 Planctomycetaceae bacterium | reverse complement strand
CTGCGCGATATTGACCTGATGCCGGCCGAACACCGTCCCCACCTGCCCGATCACCCCCGGCACATCGCGGTGCACGAAGATCATCAGCGTGCCGTCCAGGTAGCTCTCCAGCCGGCAGTTGGCCTTCTGGACCAATCGGGGCATGTTGTTCCCGAACAGCGTTCCCGAGGCCACCACGGTGCGGTGTTCGCTGATCACCTCCGCGGTGATCAGCGAGCTGAAGTCGCCGATATCGCTGGTCCGCTCTTCGACCAGCTCGATGCCGCGCTCCCGCAGCAGCATCTCGGCATTGACGATGTTGACCGCCGCCTCCATGGCGTGCTCCAACAGCCCGGCCGCAAAGGCGGCCGACAGCAGCCGCGTGTCCTTCTTGGCCACCTCGCCGCGGTAATGGAGCTTGCAGGCGACGGGCGTGGCGCGATCCACCTGGGCCAAGAGCAGTCCCAGGCGATAGCAGAGGTTCAAATACCCGCGCAGCCCTTCCAGGGTCTTGGGGTCCAAGGGGGCCATGTTGACGGACTGCCGCACGGCACCGGTGGTGAAGAAATCGACCAGCAGTTCCGCGGCCTCCAGGGCCACGTTCGACTGGGCTTCCTCGGTGCTGGCGCCCAGGTGCGGCGTGCAGAGCACATTGGGCATGCCGAACAGGGGGCTTTGGGTGCACGGCTCGTTTTCGTACACATCCAGGGCCACGCCGCCGATGTGGCCGCTCCGAAGCCCTTCGACCAGGGCCGCCTCGTTGTAGATACCGCCCCGGGCGCAATTGATCAGGCGCACGCCTTTGCGCATCAGCCGGATTTCCTCGGGGCCGATGAGGTTGCGGGTCTCGTCGGTCAGGGGCGTGTGGACGGTCAGGTAGTCGACGTGGGGCAACAGTTCGCGCGTGGAGGCGAACATCTTGATGCCCAGTTCCTTGGCCCGGTGGGCCGACAGGAACGGGTCGTAGCCCACCACCTTCATTTCCAGGGCCTGGGCCCGCACGGCCACCGCCTGGCCGATCCGCCCCAGGCCGATGATGCCCAGCGTCTTGCCCGCCAGTTGCGTGCCGGTGAACTGTTTGCGGTCCCAGCGCCCCTCGATGAGGCTCTGGTAGGCGGGAAAGATGTTCCGCGACAGGGCCAGCATCAGGGCGATGGTATGCTCGGCGGTCGAGATGGTGTTCCCGCCGGGGGTGTTCATCACCACGATCCCCTGCCGGGTGGCGGCTTCGATATCGATGTTATCGACACCCACGCCCGCCCGGGCGATCACCCGCAGCCGGCGGTTGCCTTCCAGGGCCTCGGCGGTGATCTTCACGCCGCTGCGGCAGATGGCGCCGTCGTACTCCAAGAGGGCATCGTGCAGTTCCTTGCCCTTCAGGCCGGTACGGACGTCGACCTCGATATTGCCGGCCGACTGCAACAGATCGAGGCCTTCCTTCGACAGGGGATCCAGAACGATCACGCGGGGCATACCATGCACCTCGGATGAAAAAAAAACGGGATTCAACGCACCCATTGTGCTGCCGGCGCGGCATCCTCCTTGGCCGAGCAACCGGCGGCGATGACTTCGCTGGCGGCGGCCACTCCGGCGCCCAAGCGCACCGGATAGCCCATCTCGAACAGCACCAGTTCCATGGCCGCAATCGCCGCCAGAATATCCAGTTCATCCAACACGCCCAGATGGGCGATGCGGAATATCTTGCCTTTCCAAGGGCCTTGTCCGCCGGCCAGCTTCACGCCGAAACGGGCCTCCAGCCGGCGGAGGAACTCGCGGCCGTCGAGGCCATCGGGGAAAAAGACGGCGGTCAGCCCATCGGCCGGCCGCCGGGCAGCCAGTCGTAGCCCCAGGGCCTGCATGGCAGCGCGGGTCGCCTGCCCCAACAGCCGAGCCCGGGCCCAGCGGCGCTCGATGCCATCGGCGCGGATTTGCCGGAGGCACTCGGCCAAGCCCACCAATAGCGAAATCGCCGGCGTAAACGGGGTCTCGCGCGCCACCAGCGCCTGGCGATAGGCCACCAGATCGAAGTAGAACGCCGGCCGATCCGGCACCGACTCGATCTGCTGCCACGCGGCAGGACTGACCGCTAAGAAGGCCAGCCCGGGCGGCCCCATCAAGGCCTTCTGCGAGCCTACGACCAACATATCAATGCCCCAGGCATCGGTTCGGCACTCCATGGCCCCGGCCCCGCTGATGGCATCGACCACCAACAAGGCTTGGCTGGGGCCTACGACCCGCCCGATCGCCTCGATATCGTGCCCCACCCCCGTGCTGCTCTCCGAAAGGGTGGTATAAACCGCCACGGCGTCAGGATGGGACGCCAGAAGCTCGGCCACCCGTTCCGTCTCGAAGGTCTCGCCCCAAGGCACTTCATAGGTGACCACTTGGACGCCGAAGCGCTCACAGATTTGGCGCCACCGTTCGGAAAACTTGCCCGACTCCAGCACGATGGCCTTCCCCCCTCGGGGGACCACGTTGGCCACCGCCGCCTCCATCGCGCCGGTCCCCGAGCTGCACAGCACCACCACGTCGTGCTCGGTCTGGAACACGTACTGGAGGTCGGCGACGATTTGCCGGAAAAGCCGGCGAAAGTCTTCGGTGCGATGATGCCGCACCGGCCGGGCCAGGGCCTCGCGGGCCTCGTCGGGGACTTGCGTTGGGCCAGGGGTTAACAGTCGGTACCGGGGCATGTTTGGCAACCTTTGCGGCCGCCACGATCAGCCCCCCTGCCACGGGGCTTCTGGCGGACGCGACGGAGCGGGTCCCTCCATGTCGCGATCAGCCCCCCTGCTACGGGGCTTCTGGCGGACGCGACGGAGGGCGTCCATCGAGGTCTCGAACACCCCCCGTCACGAAGCTTCCGGGGAACCTCAGGCGGCAGTGCCAATCGTAAACCGCAGATTCTACCGGTTGCCTGCTCGGCTTGCGAAGGGGTCGCCCGCAGCGGCTTGCTCTTTCGGAATCTGCACTTTTCCCCAAGGGATTTGCACCCGCCGCTTCTGCCCGAGACCCGCTACCAGTACCGCCAGGCGCACCACCCGTTATTCCGTGGGCCGGGCCTCGAGTACCTTGCGGATGATGTCGCGGTCGAAGTAATTGATCTCCATGCCCGCATCCACCACGATCCGCTGGGCGTTGATGCCGCTGGAACGGGGGCTGAGCAGGAAAGCCGCCACGTGGGCCACCTCTTCGGTCCGCAGCGGGCTTTTGCGGGGAATGACCTGTTCGGCATAAAGGAACGCATCGACGTAGCCAGGGATTCCGGCCGAGGCCGCCGTCTTGAGCAAACCCGCAGCCACCGCATTGAATCGCACGCGCGAAAAGCGGCTGAAAGACTTGGCCAAGAAGGCCACGGTCGAATCCAGCGCCGCTTTTACCGGCGCCATGTACCCGTAGTTCTCCGCCGCCATGCGCGTGGTGGAGATGGAAATGGTGACCACCGAGGCGTCGGAATCCAATAGGTCGGCCAGCGCCCGCGAAAGGGCAACCAGCGAGTAGCACGAGACATCCATGGCCCGCAGGAAAGCCGCCCGCGGCGTCTCGTGGAACGGCTGGGGCCGCGGCGGGTATTCCGCCATGGCGATCGAATGCACTACCCCGTGCAACTGGCGGTGGCCTGCGGCAAGCTCGCTCCGCAGGCGGGCAATCTGATCGTCGTGCTCCACGTCGCAGACATGGATTTCGGCTCCGGGGAGGAGCTTGGACACATTGGCCCGAATCGCCTCGTTCTGCACCGCATAGATACATCGCGCACCGGCCGCACTGACCACCTGCCCGATGTGGTAGGCCACGCTCTTGCGGTTGGCCACGCCAAAAATCAGTATCTCTTTTCCTTCAAGCCCAAGGAAATCGCTCATCGCAAGGCGCAAGCGGCGCAAAGGCCAATACCGCAGTCGAACCTCGCCGGCAGCAAGCGGGCAGCCGGCCAGGCGTAACCCACCCCACGCTCGGCAAAAGGCGTGGGCAAGGTAGTATACCGCGCTGGGCTGTTGCCCCGCGCTGGCGGTTTGAACAACCCCGCGACCGGGGTGGTATGTTCCGGCGGCGCCGGGCCTTGAGCGGTAGGATAGCAGAGAGGCGCGCTCGTCCCGCTTTCTCGGAGCAAGCCGCATGACCCGCTTCGTCATTCTCGAACATCACAGCCCCCGCGGGCTGCATTGGGATTTTCTGCTCCAGCGGGGCGAGAGCCTGGCCACCTGGGCCCTGGCCCAGGCGCCGGTGCCGCAGGCGGCCATCGCCGCCCAAGCGCTTCCCGACCACCGCCTCGTGTATTTGGACTACGAAGGGCCCATTTCCGGCGGCCGCGGCACGGTGGTGCGCTGGGATTGGGGCACTTTCGAGGCGGTGCAGTGGGACGCGCAGGCGGCTGTGGTGCTCCTTTGGGGCACGCGGCTTTGCGGCGAGGTTCGGCTCACCCGGGCGGCCGATCGGCCAGACGAATGGTCGTTCGTCTTCACCCCGCGCCAAGGGGGGCGGTAAGGCCGACCGGGGCGGCCCGTTCGGCATCCTCGGCCTTTTGGGCAGGCCCCTCAAGGCCCCCGCAGGCGCTCGGTCTTGGCCATAAGCTATGCTTTCCTTGGACTTGCTGCGCAATGTCGGACCATCGTTGGAGCAAACAGGAGCCGTAACCTGTGCCACCCGCTCGGGATTTCTCATCGGCCTTGCGGCCTTCGGGACCGGCGCGTCCGGCCGACGGGAAGGAGGCGAGTTTCGAGGAACTCAAGCAGCGCATCCACAGCAAACTGGTCGACAAGCTGGACTTGTCGCGGATTGGCGAGCTTCAGGGCGACATCCTGCGGCGGGAGATCCGGCTGGTCGTCGAGCACCTGTGCGACACCGAGGATACGCTGCTCAACCGCAGTGAGCGGGAGCGCCTGATCGACGAGGTGCTCGACGAGACCTTCGGCCTGGGGCCGCTCGAAGCGCTGCTCAAAGACCCCACCATCAGCGATATCCTCATCAACGGGCCGAAGAACGTGTACGTCGAGCGCCGGGGCAAGATGGAGAAGACCAACGTCACGTTCCGCGACGACAACCACCTGATGCAGATCATCGATCGCATCATCTCCAAGGTGGGCCGGCGCGTGGACGAGACGTGCCCCATGGTCGATGCCCGCATGCCCGATGGCTCGCGGTTCAACGCCATCATCCGGCCGCTGGCCCTGGACGGCGCATGCGTCTCGATTCGGCGTTTCGGCACTCACCCCCTGAAACTCGAAGACCTGCTGAACTTCCGGGCCTTCACGCCGGAGATGGTGATGCTGCTGGAAGGGGCCATCAAGGCCCGGCTGAATGTGGTCATTTCCGGCGGCACGGGCTCCGGCAAGACGACGCTCTTGAACACGCTGTCGAGCTTCATCCCCAATACCGAGCGCATCGTCACCATCGAGGATGCGGCCGAACTCCAACTCCAGCAGGAACACGTGGTCCGCCTGGAGACGCGGCCGCCGAACATCGAGGGGAAGGGGGCGGTGACGGCCACGGACCTGGTACGCAACGCCCTGCGCATGCGGCCCGACCGCATCATCATCGGCGAGTGCCGCGGGCCAGAAGCCCTGGACATGCTTCAGGCCATGAACACCGGCCACGAAGGTTCGATGACCACCCTGCACGCCAACAGCCCGCGCGATGCGCTGGCCCGGCTGGAGACGATGATCATGATGGCCGGCTTCGAGCTGCCCTTGAAGGCCATGCGCACGCAGATCGCCAGCGCCCTGAACCTGATCGTGCAGGCCAACCGCCTCCAGGGGGGCGCCCGCAAGATCACGCACATCACCGAGGTGGTGGGCATGGAACAGGATACGATCGTCACGCAGGAGATTTACAAGTTCGAGCAGGACGGGGTGGACGAGCATGGCCGGGCCCATGGCCGCTTCATCGCCACCGGCATTCGCCCCACTTTCATGCCGCGACTGGAGGCCTGCGGCATTCGCCTGCCATCGAGCGCTTTCCGGCAAC
>JBBIQF010000419.1:0-5942 GCA_037442445.1 Planctomycetaceae bacterium | reverse complement strand
CGCGCTCCCCGCTCCGTGCTGCGTGTTCTCTGCTCCCTGCTCCGCGCGCCCTGCTCCCCGCTGCATCGCCAGGGGGCACGCCTCCTCTTCAGCCAGGAGTTGGGCCACGGCCGCCTCGACGGCGGCAAGCTGCGGCTCGACGTCGTGCTCGTTGGAGTGTTCGATATCGTCCAGCATGGCCCGCAGCACATCGGCCGACCGCAACAAGGCGTCGGTCAGCTCACGGGCGGGTTTCAGCCGGCCTTGGCGCAACAGGTTTAAGGCGTTTTCCATGCCGTGGGCCAACCGGCCGAGCGCGGTGAAGCCCAGAAAACCGGCCGCCCCTTTGATCGAGTGGACCGAGCGAAATACCGTGTTGACCAAACCGGGATCGGCCTGGTCGCCGGCCGATTCGATGGCCAAGAGCTGCTCCTCGATATCGGCCAGATGCTCGCGCGATTCCGTGACAAATGCGCTTACGAGTTCGGGGTCGTCCATAGCGGCAGTCGCGATCTGTGGGGTCGCACCGGCTTAAGAGGGCCGGGCTCGTGCGTTCGTGACACCTCGCCGTGCGGGGTGCTCAAGGCAATATAGGTCAAGAATGCGCAAGGGGATTTAGCGCCTTGCGACATGCGCGGGCTACCCGCGTGGGTAGTTGCAGCCAGCGCCCGGGCCTACCGGATATAGCGGACGTAACGAGAGTGCCAGTAGGGTGCGTGCCCGGCACGCGGGAGATAGAAAGTAACCGTGTAGGGTGCGTGCTTTGCACGCACGCAACTGAGTGTTTGGCGTAACTTGCCGCGTGGGTGCAGAGCACCCACCCTACCAACTACCAACTCGCCTCGGAACCCTATCTACGGCTGGTCCAACGGCACGCGGTCCAGGCCCTGCGACACCACGTCCTTCACCTGGCCGTCGAGCAGTATCTGGTAGCGGAGGCCCTTCTGGGCTTCGATGATGGCCTGGCCGTGCTCGATGCGCACCGGAAACGGCGCCACAACGCGGTGCTTCCCTTGGATCGCCACGGCCAGCGAATCCAACCGGCCGTCCAGCACCAGCCGAAGGCTGACCAATGCACACGGATTGATCCGCGGGGGGTTGCGGTGCTGGCTTGCCAGCACCAGCGAGTCGGGCAGCAGGCCGGCCCAGGGGCCATCGGGATACTGCTGCTGCTCGGCCGAGATGAGTATCCCCCGGGCCAGGTGCTTCCAATCGAACGACGGATCGTACGGGGCCAAGAGGGCCAGGCTATAGGCGTACACTCCGCCCACCCACTGCACGGGCAGGCCGATCCAGACCGGGGCCTTCCAGTGTGTGGCCCCAAAGACCGGCGGGGTGGCGTAGGCCATGATGGGGTAGCGCCCCCACAGGTAGGTAAACGGTATGCCCGACAGGGCCCAGCGGCGGGCTTCGGCAAGGTAGTTGGCCTTGCCTGTCAGCTCGTAGCCTCGCACGTAGGCCCATACGGCATAGGCCGACGCCAGTTGGTCCGGCGTGTGCAGCGGAATCTCCCACACCTGGGCACCCCGGGGCACGTCGAACCGCTTCATGTATTCCAGAGTGCGCAAGCCGGCTTGGAGGGCTTGGGCATCGCCCGTAAAGCGGGCGTATTCCAACAGCAGCATGGCAGGCCGGGCGCAGACGCCGCTTGCGGTGTCCTCGAAATGCCCCCGCGCAAACGGGCCATTGTAGCGGTACGAGCCGTCGGGTTTCTGCTGGGCCAAGAGTGGCTTGACCTGGTCATGGCGGTACGCCTTCCATTGCTCGGCCCGGCCAGTAACGAAATAGATCGCGTCGTTGGCCACGTGGGCACCGCCGGGGACCAGGCGCGGAAGGTCCACGATCTGGCCGCTCAGTCGCCAGATGGTCGAGGCCATATCGGCATAGGGCTGGCGGGCCCAATTGGGTTCTGCGCAATGGCCCCAGCCGGCCTCGGTCTTCAGGGGAGGGCCTTGCAGGGTCCGCAAGCACAAGGCCCACTGTTGCTCGACCGTGCGCGGCGCCGGCGGCAGCGGGGGCAGCCCATGCTTGGCCACCCCCCAGGCGATCGTTTCCTCCACCGTCTTGCGATCCACCAGCACGCGGGCGTCGATCTGCTTTCCGCGAAGCCCCATGCGGTGATCGGCCGTGCCATCGAAGAAGTTCGGGGTGGCGTAGGTGGGTACCAGGCCCATGTCGCGCCAGCTCAGGGCCAAGGCGCCGCGGTCGGTTACCAGCGAGGCCAGGGGAAAAGTGACCTTCAGCGGGTCCGGGGCAAAGCGGAGGTGTTCTTCGGTCTCGATGTCCAGGCGCGAGGAGCTGGCGTCGTTGCGACCGAGATATTCCAATCCGGCCAGCACGCCGCCGTGAAACTCGCCCAGCGCCCGGATCACCGGCCCCTCGCACTCCTCCTCGGCCGCTAGCGCGTACACCACCTCGTTCCCCTCGCAGGCCAGCGATAGCTTTATCCCTGGGCCCTCGAACCTCAGGGCCGCCCCATCTTCCACCAGGCGCAGTTCGGGCAGCCGGCCCTCGTGATGCACCAGCGGTGCCAAAAGCCCCACCACCTGGCCGCCCAGGCGCAAGCGGGCCAGCGTGCCTTTGCGGCTGACCTCCAACTGGCCGCTGCCCAAGGGGCGCCGCACCCAGTCCTCCTCGGCCTCGGGATTTACGAGAAACACGGTCCGCCGCACTGCCGGCCAGTCGCGGCCCGGCACCGTGGCTTCGAGCGTTACCGGCTGGATCGCTTGCCCTTGGAGCGGCACTTTGTCCATGGCGACGACGCCGCCGGCCGGAATCGCCACCTCGCGCCCCCACGCCGCGACCCCGAGCTTTTCGCTGCCGTGGTTCTTTACCCAAAACCGGACTCGGGTTTTTTCGGCCTCGACGGCCACAATCTCCAAGGGGTGCCGGCCCCGCGGGACCGGGTTGATCTGCTCCGGCACTGCCGCACCCCACATCGCCAGCCCCACGAGCCAGGCCGCCGTCATGGAATTCTCCTCGATGGTTTCAAGAGTCCCTGGTCTGGAGGCGGGTATTGTTCGCCACCCGGGGAGCGTTTGTCAACGGCCTCGCTTTTTCTTCGAGCCGCGCGGCCAGATCACGGCGGCTCGAGCAATTGGGGGTCCAGCGGGGGCAGTTCGGTTTGGCCGGCGGCCAAGGCCGCTTCGCATTGCTGCAAGGCGTCCTCAAGAAGGGCGATGATTTCCGGGCAGCGGTCGGCCACGTCGTTGGCCTGCCAGAAATCGTCGGGCAAGACGTATAGCTCGGGGCGATCGGCCAGGTAGTAATACCACGCTGGCGTAATCAACGCCCGTTGGCCCCTTGCCGATGGCGTGTCTGCGGGGCCCCCGTCTGCGGCGTCGGCCACGATCAGATGCCGATCGCGGAACCCCTCCACCTCTCCGCGCACCAAAGCCAAGAGACTGTGGGCCGATGAACAAAGCGGAACGTCGCGCACGCCGAAGAACTCAAGCAACGTCGCCGCCACATCGGCCGGGCGGACCAAGGCGCCGCTCCTCCCCGCCGCCTCTGCCGCACCAGGCAGGCGGAGGAATAGTGGCACGTGGGTGACTTCGGCGTGCAGGGTATCCAGCCCCGGCCCCACGCGCCGGTGCTCGCCCAAAGGGATCCCGCGGGCCGAGATTACCACCAATAACGTCTCCGGCCCGGGCCGGCCGCCGGCGAGCCACTCCAAAAGGCCCCCCAAACACTGGTCCAACAGCGTCACTTGGCCCGCGTAGGCTTGCGTGATGGGCAACAGTTCATCGGGATCGAAGTCCTGGGGCAGTGTGCGGCAGGGGACCTCGGCCGTGTCGAGCGGCGCGGGATCGCCCTCCTGCCGGTACGACTGGCGGAACGTTTGCGGCGCATCCCACGGGGCCTCGAGTGCCCGCAGGTGGCACCACGCCAGAAACGGCTCAGGCAAGCGGTCCAGGCATTCCACAAGCCAGGCGAAACAGCGGGCAAGGTGCGTCTGGTCCATCTGCCGTGCGGGGGCGCACGGCGTGGGTGCTTCCAGTTCCCAGCAACTGCCGAACGTGCCGGCCAGCGGATGCCGAGCCACGGCAGGTTCGTCGGTGATCAGGGCGGAGCGAATGCCCCGTTCTGCAAGGAGGGCCGGCAGCGGCCGGCTGGCCTCGAGCGCCGGCTGCCGGGGATGCAATCCCGACCAGCCGGCCCGGCACAAATCGCCCAGCGCCGGCGAATCGATCCAGGCTTGATCGAAGACGAAGCCCTCGGCCGCCAGGCGATTGAAACAGGGCGTATCGATCCACGTATTGCCCAGCGGCCCCAGGTATCCTACGTGCAACCGGTCCAACACCAGGCAGATGGCGTTCATGCCGCGATTGTAGCCTTGTCGCCCAAGAAGCCTAGGGGGCCGGAAAGGGTGCCGGAGCCGAATGCGGTGTCAGCCTTCTGGCGGCGTGCGCCGGAGGGACGGAGCGTGGGCGGTCGGACTTCCTTTCCGCAATGGGCCAATTACAATAACGCCGCCCACGGGAGAAAGCATCATGCGGTATCGGTACGAAGGGTTTGCCGTCGCGGCGGGGATTTGGCTTGCGGTGGCCGGGTGGTGCTGCGGCGACGACTGGCCGCAGTTTCGCGGCCCGCTGCGGGACGGGGTGTGGCGCGAGACGGGGGTGGTGGCCCGGCTGCCAGCCCAGCCCGCCTATCGCTGGCGCACACCGCTGTTGAGCGGTTTTTCGGGGCCGGCGGTGGCCCAAGGCCGGGTGTACGTGGCCGACCGCATTCTGGCCCCCGGCCAGGTGGTGCCCGAGTACCGCTGGGACCGCACCGACCCGGTCGAAGGTTTCGAGCGGGTGCTTTGCCTCGATGCCGGCACCGGCAAGGTCCTGTGGACCCATCAATACCCGCGGCGATACACCATCAGTTATCCCACAGGCCCCCGGGCTACGCCCACGGTCCAAGGCGGCAAGGTGTACGCGCTGGGGGCCATGGGAGACCTGCGATGCCTGGATGCCCAGACCGGCCGATTGCTGTGGGCCAAGGAATTCCACCGCGATTTCGGCACGGAGATGAACATGTGGGGCATGGCCGCGGCTCCCCTGGTCGAGGGCGACAAGGTGATTGTGCTCGCCGGCGGCAAGGGCCAGGCCGGGGTGGTAGCGCTCGACAAGGACACCGGCCACGAGCGGTGGCGGGCCCTGGAATCGCCCGACCCCGGCTACAGCGCCCCGGTGATGATCGAGGCCCAGGGGGTGCGCCAACTGCTGGTCTGGTGCCCGACGGGCATCTATTCCCTCGATCCGGGCACGGGAAAGGTCTATTGGGGCGAGCCGGCGGAGGTGAAAATGGGGCATTCCATCGCCTCGCCCATCTATGACCCGCAGTTGCGACTGGTGTTTGTAACCTCGTTCTTCGATGGGCCGTTGATGATGCAGTTGGAGCCGGACCGGCCGCTGGCCCGCGTCCTCTGGAAAGGTTCCAGCCGCAGCGAACTGCCACGGCGGACCGACGGCCTGCATTGCCTCATGTCCACGCCGGTCATCCGCGATGGGTATCTGTACGGCGTGTGCAGCTATGGGCATTTGCGGTGCCTGGATGCCCGGACGGGCAAACGCATCTGGGAGACGCTGGCCCCCACGGGCGAAGCCCGCTGGAGTACGGCGTTTCTGGTCGAACACCAGGGCCGGTTCTTCCTGTTCAACGAGCACGGCGACCTGATCCTGGCCCGGTTCTCGCCCCAAGGGTACGAAGAACTGGGGCGGATGCACCTCCTGGAGCCAACGACCAAGACCGCGGGTCGGATGGTGGTTTGGTCGCACCCGGCGTTCGCGGGGCGATGCGTGTTTGCCCGGAACGACCGGGAGATCATGTGCGTGGACCTGGCGGACACGCGGTGAGCTTCGATCCCAAAATGAGGGCTTTGAGCTGCCGGGCGACATGGCCGACAACGCGGCTTCCCACGCCCGTTTACGGGCGTTTGCCGCCGCAGGCGGCCAGTAGGCCCGGCGTTTACG
>JBBIQF010000418.1:0-5962 GCA_037442445.1 Planctomycetaceae bacterium | reverse complement strand
GCCGATGCCGTAGCAGCCCATGATGATGGGGCGCAACTGCTCCTGGTGGTCGAGGAAGCGGGCACCGAGGGCCTCGGAGTACTTCGTCCCCAGCTTGAACACGTGCCCCACCTCGATGGCATGGCGAAGGCTGAGCGTGCCGGAGCACCGCGGGCAGGGGTCGCCGTGCTGGGCGTTGCGGAGGTCGGCAAAGGCCTGGGGCTGGAAATCGCGGCCGAGGTTCACACCCGTCAGGTGGGCATCGGCCTGGTTGGCGCCGGTCACGGCATTGCGCAGGGTGCGGATGCTGCGGTCGGCCCAGACCGGGACGTTCTCCCGCAGCCCCACCGGGCCCGCAAAACCGACCGGGGCCCCGGTCACCCGTTCGATGACGGCCGGCTCGGCCAGGGCCAGTTTCTCGGCCCCCACGGCCCGGCGGATCTTGGCCTCGTTGGCCTCGTGGTCGCCGCGGATCAGCACGGCCAGCGGGGCCCCATCGGCCACATAGATCAGCGTCTTGATCATCTGGGACGGCGAGCAGCCCAACAGCCGGCTGACCTCGGCGATGGTGGTGGTGTTGGGCGTATCGACCTTGCGCAACTCGGCCAGGGGCTGGTCGCCGGCCGGCGGGGCACAGGCGCCGATCTCGGCCTTTTCCACATTGGCCGCGTACCCGCAGTCCAGGCAGTGCAGCACCGTGTCTTCGCCGTTGTCGGCCGGCACCATGAACTCGTGGCTCACGTCGCCGCCGATGGGGCCGCTTTCGGCCTCGACGGCCAGATAGTTCAGCCCGCAGCGATCGAAGATGCGGCAATACGCGTCGTACATCTTCTGGTAGCTCTGCCCCAGGGCTTCCAGCGAGGTATCGAAGCTGTAGGCGTCCTTCATCAAGAACTCGCTGGTGCGGAGCACACCGAAGCGCGGCCGCTCCTCATTGCGGAACTTGGTCTGGATCTGGTACAGCGTGATGGGCATCTGCCGGTAGCTGGACAAGAATCGCGAGGCCAGCTCGGTGACCACTTCTTCGTGGGTCGGGCCCAGGGCCATGTGCACCTGGCGGTTCTGCCGGCGCACGGCGAACTGGATGAGCACGTCCCCGAAGGCGTCCACGCGCCCGGTGCGCTCCCACAGCGACAGCGGCGTCAGGGCGGGCATCAAGAGTTCCACGGCCCCGGCTGCGTCCATCTCCTGGCGCACGATCTCGGCCGCCTTGCGCAGCGAGCGCCAGCCGAGCGGCAAATACGTGTAGGCCCCGGCCATCACCTGGCTGACCAATCCCGCCCGAAGCATCAGCACATGGCTGGGGATTTCGGCCCCTTCGGGCGTCTCTTTCATCGTGGGGATCAGGGTGTTCGTCCAGCGCATCGCCTAGCCCGTGGGCACAAGCCAATCCACCTGGGGGTACGGCTCACACAAAGGAACGGAATTGTAGGCCACAGGCCGGCACGGACGCAAGGCGCGATGGGCCCCCCAACGGCCCCGCTGCCATCACCCCCGGATGCTGTGCCAGGCCATGCGCAGGGCGTCGCCCAAAGCGTGCTGGGCAGCCAGCACCGCGGCCGGCTCGAAGCCGCAGTGCATCAGGCAGTGCTCGCAGCGGGGGTCGCGGCCCGGACCCAGGGCATCCCAGTCCGTCCGCTCGACCAGTTCCCGGTAACTGCCATAGTGGGCGTCGGTAATCAGATAGCACGGGCCTTTCCACCCCAGCAGGTTCCGCGTGGGGTTGGCCCAGGCGGCGCAGGGCAATTCCCGCAGGCCCGCCAGAAAGTCCAGATAGATGGGCGATGCCCACATGCGGAAACGCTTCAGCAGGGGCCGAAGCTCGCGGAAGCGGTCATGGGTTTCCTTGCGGGTGAGAAAAATCGCGTCGCCTTCGGACTTGCACACGGCCTCGTACCCATAGGCCGGCGCGATGAGGAATCCATCCACGCCCAGCGAGGTGAGGTACTCGAAAAGCACCACGATTTCGTGCGGATCGGTCTGGCGGTACACCGTGGTGTTGGTGCAGACGCGGAAGCCGGCCTTCTTGGCCGCCCGGATGCCCTCGATGGCCCGGGCGAACACGCCGGGCCGGCCCACAATGGCGTCGTGGGTGTGCTCCATCCCGTCCAGGTGCACGTTGATGAAAAGCTGGTCGCTTGGCCGCATCGCCGCCAGCCGGCGCTCCAGCAGCGTGCCATTGGTGCACAGGTACACGTGCCGGCCGCGCTCGATGAGCCCTTCGATCAAGGGTTGCAAGTGGGGGTACAAGAGCGGCTCCCCGCCGCAGATGCTCACCACCGGCGCCTGGCACTGGGCGTCGGCCTCAAGACATTGCTCCAGCGAAAGCGACTGCCGGAGCGTGGAGGCGTATTCCCGGATCCGGCCGCACCCCTGGCACTTCAGGTTGCAGGCGTGCAGGGGTTCGAGCATCAGCACGAGGGGAAAGACGCGGTCGCCAGCCAGGCGGCGCCGCATGAGGTACCCCGCCATCGAGCGGGTGAGCGAGAAGGGCAGTCCCATTTCAAGGCCATCCGTGATGCGGCAATAGCTTCGCACGATTGCAGGCTTCATGCTCCCCGATTTCGGCCGGCCAGTCAATGCGAATTCCGCGCTCGGCTCTACGCCCAGACCTACGCCCAAACCCCGGGTTCCATGCGGACCCGGCACGCCCGGGGCGATGCGGCTCAAGCCCGCCGGCTCCAACGGCCGAAGAGGAACAGGGGCCGGTCTTGGCCCGCCAGGGGGATACTATTGCCAGGCCGGCTGCTTTCCAGACGCTTCTGGCGGTGGCGCCAGTGCCATGTCGATCGAAGTTGCCGGTCCCGCATGCGGCATCCCGCCCGAGTCGGTCTATTGGAGCCAGTCGCGGCGCCCATTGACCAGCCTGGTATTCATCACGCCCTTGCTGGTCATCTATGAGGCGGGGGTGTTGCTGTTGGGGCCGCAGGCCGTGCGCAACGGCGCCGATATTTGGCTCCGGGGACTCTTGGAGGCCCTGGATTTCGGGCAGTATTTCCTGCTGCCGGTGCTGGCCGTGGCGATCCTTCTAGGCTGGCACTACACGACCCGCCAGCCGTGGCGGGTGTGGCGGCCGGTACTGTCCGGGATGCTCTTGGAGAGCGTATTGTTGGCCCTCTGCCTGCGCGGCATTCTTTACGTCGAAGCCATCGTGCTCCGCGGGCTAGGCGCGGTGTTGGTGCCCGGCGATGCGATGTGCCAGTTGGGCTCCGACCGGCCGGCGGTGGTGGCCCGGCTAATCGGCTTCATCGGTGCGGGTGTTTACGAAGAGCTGCTGTTTCGGCTCATCCTGCTTTCGGGCCTGGTGTGGGGGCTGCGCGAGATGGGTGTCCGTCCGCGGATGGCGGCCGCGGCCGCCGTGGTCGCCACCGGGCTGGCCTTCGCCTGGGCCCACTACGTAGGCCCGTATGGCGAGCCGATCCAGATGGATCGCTTCGTGTTCTGGTACGGCCTGGTGTTCCGCGTGCTGGCCGGCGTGTTCTTTGGCGTGCTGTTTCTGGCCCGAGGATTCGGCATCGCCGTAGGAACCCACGCGGCATACGACTTATTGGTTCGGCTGGGATGATGCCGATCCGCCGGCCGATTACCGGCCCCCCCGCGTTGGCCTCATGCTTGCAGTTCGTACCCTTTGCGCCGGGGCCGGCTGAGCCATGGGTTGGCCTCGTCGTCGCCCACGAACAGTTCGCGATCGGGATCCCATCGCAACGTCCTGCCCAAACGCATCGAGATGTTGGCCAGGTGGCACACGCTGGCGGCCCGATGCTGGGTGACCACATCGGAGATGGGTTGCCGCCGAGCCCGCACGCAGTCGAAGAAGTTGCCCATGTGGTTGATGATGGCATCGAGCTTGCCCACCCGCTCGGGCCGAGCAAGGTTATCGAACCCGTAAAGCCGGAACTTCTCGCGGGGCAAGGGCTTGTCGCGCAGGGCATCGACGGGCCGGCCCGCGATCGTCCCGCGATTGACGAACATTTGCCCCTCGGTCCCCTCGAACAACACCCCATTGCGCCCGTGATCTTCGACCAACAGTTCCACGCCGTTGGCATAGCGGAACCGGGCCGAGAAGGAGACGGCCACGTTGTAGCCGTTGGGGATGCGGGGGAACTCGGCCTGGGTGGCGATTTCCACGGGCCCCGAGGCATCGGCCCCGATACCCCACTGGGCGATATCCATGTGGTGGGCGCCCCAATCGGTCATCTGGCCGCCGGCATACTCGTACCACCAGCGGAAGGTGTAATGGCAGCGCTCCTTCATGTACGGGACCCAGGGGGCCTGGCCCAGCCACAGGTCCCAGTTGAGGTAGGGGGGCGGGTCCTGTGGTTGGAAGGGACCGCCGGTGGCGTTCTTGCCCAGTGTCACCAGGACGCGGCGGAGCGTGCCGATGCGCCCGGCCCGCACCATCTCGCAGGCCAGCCGGAAACGATGGTCGCTCCGCTGCCACGACCCCACCTGAAGCACCCTGCCGGTCTGTTGGACCACCCGCACCAGCCGCTTCCCTTCGTCGATGGTCAGCGTCAGGGGTTTTTCGCAGTAGACGTCTTTGCCGGCCAGGCAGGCGTCGATGGCCATGGCCGCGTGCCAGTGGTCGGGCGTGCCGATCAACACCACGTCGATATCTTTGCGGTCCAACAGCCGGCGATAGTCTTCGTAGAGGTCGGCCTTGCCGCCGAATTGCTGGCGGGCCTTTTCCGCCACCTGGCGGTCCACGTCGCAGATGGCGGCCACGTCGCCATAGGGAAGGGCCTTCTCGGTAATGACCGACCCCTGATACCTCATGCCGATGGCGCCGAGCACAAAACGGTCGTTCTTGGACCGGGGCAGGGTTCGCTGCTCGGCACCGGCGGTGTGGACGTACGGCACCATGCCGGCGATGGCCCAGGTGCCGGCATGCCCGATAAGCTGGCGTCGGCTGAGTCTCATGGCGTTTTCCCCGGAATCCCTATTGCCTGTGGGCAGCGGAAAACCTGTCGCCGCACCGGGCGACACGCTCCGTTATGGTGCTCGAAACCATGGCGATTCTACACCAACCGGCTGTGTTGTGATACGTGCAAGGTTTTCCGCCAAGCCACCCCCAGGAGGGGTGCCCGCAAAGCGCGAAAACACGCAAACGTCATGCCTGCCGCCAGCGGTGTGGCTGGGCGTGCCGGTGGAGTACCTGGCTGGGAAGCTCTTGCGGGGTGCTGCGGCCGGGCGCACCTGGGGCTCGACGCGGAATGCGGCGTTTCGGGGCTCTTGGGCCGCAAGTCGGTGGCAAGTATCATGGTTTTGGGGGACGACCAGCGGACTACCCGGGGGCGGCCTTGGCCGAGTGCGAGGGTGCGATGAGCGAGCAACCGAGTTTCGACGAGCAGGCGGAGGCATTCCGGAAGCGATTGCGGGAGTTGGCCGAGGTGGCCGAGACCAGCCTGGCGATGGCGGCGGATACCCTGCGCGGGCGGCGCAAGTGGCCCGACTTTCCGACGCCCCAGGCCGCGGCAGAAATCGCGGTACGCAATATCGAGCGCGAATTGGAGGAGGCGCTACGGGATTACGACCGCGTGTTGGAGTCGCTGGGCATGCCGCCTAGGTTCTTCGTGTACTTCTTGCTGATGGACCTTTCCAACGAGGACCAGGAGGCGGTGATGCGCATTCTGGAAAAGTACTTGTGAGGCGTTTTTTTCGCAGGAGGCGGCCCGCCGCCATTTTGCAGAATGTGCGGGGCTGTTCGGGGCGGATGGAAAGTCCAGGGGCGGGTGGCAGTGGCAGTGGGTGAAAAAACAAGGCCCGGCAAGGCGGACCTTGCCGGGCCTGGGCATATCTGGCAGCGGGCGCTGGGCCGGTGGGCCCTGGAGCGAGTCTTTCGGTCGATACCGGCAGTGTATAGCCGGTCACTTGTGGACCGCCCCACACTTTGGATGGGCGGCGGGGCGTGAGTCCCCGCCGCGCGAAATCCTTAGAAAGGAGGTGATCCAGCCGCAGGTTCCCCTACGGCTACCTTGTTACG
>JBBIQF010000417.1:0-5963 GCA_037442445.1 Planctomycetaceae bacterium | reverse complement strand
CCAAATCCTGGAGCGGGAAGTCGCCCAGGGTGCGAAGGCCCAGGAAGGCGGGGCGCTCGATGGGCACCGTGCTCCAGTCGGTGGGGAAGCGGCGCTTTCGGGCTTCGGCGTAGGGGACCAGTTGGGCCTGGAATCGCCGCTGGTAGGCTTCGGCAAGCTCGGCCTGGGCCTGGCGGTTTTCGGCCTCGAAGGCTGGCCGGGCCGAGGGCGAAAGCAGCCGCTCGACCACGGTGCCGGCCCGGGAGGCATCGGGCACGTGCACGGTCATGTGGCGATAGGCCGGTGCGATCTTGACCGCGGTATGCTTGGCGCTGGTGGTGGCCCCGCCGATCAGCAGCGGGATTTGAAAGCCCTGGCGGTCCATCTCGCGGGCCACATGGACCATCTCGTCCAGGCTGGGGGTGATCAGGCCGCTCAGTCCCACCAGGTCCGCCCTCTGTTCCACGGCCGTCTGGAGGATCTTCTCGCAGGGCACCATCACGCCCAGGTCGATCACGCGGTAGTTGTTGCAGGCCAGCACGATGCCGACGATGTTCTTTCCGATGTCGTGGACATCGCCTTTGACGGTGGCCAGCACGATGGTGCCGCGGGTGGCGGGCTGGCGGGCCTGGCCGTCGCCGCCGGCCGCTTTCTCCCGCTCCATGAAGGGCGAGAGGTAAGCCACGGCTTTCTTCATCACCCGGGCACTCTTGACCACCTGGGGCAAGAACATCTTGCCGGCCCCGAACAAGTCGCCGACCCGCTTCATGCCGGTCATCAGGGGCCCTTCGATGATGGCCAGGCACGAAGGGTACGACTGGCGGGCCTCTTCCATGTCCTGTTCGATGAAATCGTCGATGCCTTGGACCAGGGCATGGGCGATGCGCTCTTCCAGCGGCCGGGTCCGCCAAGCCTGGATCGCGGGGTCGGCGGCAGCGGGGCGGGCCTGGAGCGACTCGGCCAGGCGGATCAGCCGTTCGGTAGCGTCCGGCCGGCGGTCCAAGAGCACATCCTCGACATGCTCGCGCAACTCGGCGGGGATATCCTCGTACACGTCCAACTGGCCGGCGTTGACGATGGCCATGTCCAGCCCGGCCCGGATGGCGTGGTACAGAAACGCGCTGTGCATGGCGCGCCGCACCGCCTCGTTGCTGCGGAAGGCGAAGGAGATGTTGCTCACGCCGCCGGAGGTCTTGACTTCGGGAAACAGTTGCTTGATTTGGCGGACGGCCTCGATGAAGTTCACCGCATAGCGGTTGTGCTCCTCGATGCCGGTGCCCACGGTGAGGATATTGGGGTCGAAGATGATGTCGCGCGCGGGCATGCCCACCTCCTCGGTGAGCAGCCGGTAGGCCCGCCGCGCGATGCGGACCTTGTGCTCGACCGTCACGGCCTGCCCTTCTTCGTCGAACAGCATCACCACGCAGGCGGCGCCATAGCGGCGGACCAGCCGGGCTTGGCGCACGAACTCGGCCTCGCCCTCCTTGAGGCTGAGCGAGTTGACGATGCCCTTGCCCTGGAGGCATTTGAGGCCGGCCTCGAGGATGGGCCATTTCGAGCTGTCGATCATGACGGGCACGCGGGCCACGTCGGGCTCGGCCGCCAAGAGATTCAGAAACCGCGGCATCATCGCCTCGCCGTCCAGCAAGGCATCGTCCAGGTTGACGTCGATGATATTGGCGCCGCCTTCGACCTGCTGGCGAGCCACGGCCACCGCCTCTTCCAGCCGCCCCTCGCGGATGAGGCGTGCAAAGGCCCGCGAGCCGGAGACATTGGTCCGCTCGCCGATCATGGTAAAAGGGTTCTCGGGCCGGAGGACCCAAGGCTCCAGCCCGCTGAACCGGGTATAGGGCTGCGGGGGCGGGGGCCGGCGGGGCGGTTTGCCCGAGACCGCTTCGGCGATCGCCCGGATGTGCTCCGGCGTCGTGCCGCAGCAGCCCCCCACGATGTTCAGCCAGCCGGCTTGGGCGAACTCGCCCAGCACCCGGGCCATCGCCTCGGGCGTCTCGTCATACCCCCCAAACTCGTTTGGCAACCCCGCATTGGGATGGCAACTCGTGCGCCAGGGGCTTTTCTGCGAGAGTTCTTCCACAAACGGCCGCATCATCTCCGGCCCCAGGGCACAGTTGATCCCCACGCTGAACAAGTCGGCGTGCTCGATGGAGATCAAAAAGGCCTCGAGCGTCTGCCCCGAGAGGGTCCGCCCGCTGCGGTCCGTCATCGTGACCGATACCATCACCGGCACCCGCTGCTTGCGGCGCTGGAAGCACTCCTCCAGTGCAAATAGGCACGCTTTGAGGTTCAAAGTGTCGAAGACGGTCTCGGCCAACAAAATGTCCACCCCGCCTTCCAAGAGCGCGTCGGCCTGCTCGGCATAGGCCACCACGAGTTCGTCGAAGGTTATCGCCCGCCGCCCCGGGTCGGTCACCTCGGGCGAAAGCGACGCCATACGATTGGTGGGCCCTAGCGAGCCGGCCACGAAGCGGTCTTCGGCCCCCCCAGGCAACGCTTCGACCGCCCGGCGGGCACACTCGGCCGCCGCGAGGTTGATTTGGCGCACCTGGTCGGCCAGGCCGTATTCGGCCAGCGAAACGCGATTGGCATTGAACGTGTTGGTGGTGATGATCTGGGCGCCGGCTTCCAGATAGGCCCGATGGATGGCCAGCACAGCCTCGGGCTGGGTGATCGAAAGCACGTCGTTGCAGCCTTTGAGTTCCCGGGGATGCCCGCGGAATGTTTCCCCCCGATAATCAGCCTCCCCCAGGCCGAGGTTTTGGATCATGGTGCCCATGGCCCCGTCGAGGATGACGATTTGCGTGGCTGCAAGCCGCCGAAGTCGGGCCAACGCGTCTTGTTGGGCAACGATGTGCATGGCGATTCTGCAATTCTGGGTGAACGCTGGGGGGGCCACTGGGTCTCCGGCGACCGTGGCGGGTGTTGCCCGCGAGCTGGACGCTCCCGGTGCGGCGCCGGGCCGATGCGGCGGACATTGTGCCCCGGAGCCGAGAGACCCCATGCCCCTGAAAGTGGCATTCCGTTCCAGCCTAAAGGGACAGCCGCTGCCCGCCGGGGGGCGCCGCGCCGCCACCAATTCTACCTTAGTGTCCTGGATTGAGCCTGAAATTGGCGGCCCTAGCAGGCAGAATCCGATTTAACACAACTCCACTTGTCGAAAAATGCCCCCGGTGGTATGATTCCTGTGGTTGGCAAGCGTTGGTCTGTCGCGCCGAGGCCAAGTATGAGCGTAGCACCGCAAACGGCGGATGCAGAAGTGCTGCAACTTCTGCGTACCTCCGGCCCATTGGGGGTGCGGGAACTGGCGTTGATGACCCGGGTCACCCCCACGGCGGTGAGGGAGCGGTTGGCTCGGCTATTGGCCCAGGGACTGGTCCGCCGGGAGGCCGTTCGGGGGGGTAGAGGTCGGCCCCGGCACCGCTACGATCTGACCGAGCAAGGGCTCCGGCTGACCGGCTAGAACTTCATGGACCAGTCCACGGCCATGTGGCGCGAGATTAGCGGCATTGAAGACCCAGAACTCCGGCGCGCGCTGTTGTGGCGCGTGGTGCGGGCATTGGCCCACGTGTACGGCGAACATATCCACGGCGACACCGTGGAAGAGCGGATGCGGGCCATCACCGAGCTGTTGGCCGAGCGCCGCGTGCCGTTTTCCGTCGAGCAGTTGGGCGATGTCCCGGTGCTGCGGGCCCATGCCTGCCCGTACCCGAACCTCGCCAACCAGGATCGCACCATCTGTGCGCTGGAGCGGGTGTTGTTTTCCGAGCTGTTGCGCCAGGACATCCATCTGGCGCAATGCCGGCTGGATGGGGCACCCTGCTGTCAGTTTCAGCCATATCGGCGGGGGGGTATACTCTGAGGGTTTGTCGGAATGCCTGGCCAGCCGGGATGGGTGCCTGGGAAAGAGGTCGCCCTCAGCCGGGCGATACGCGAAGTGAGCCGTCTGCGGCGGGCCAAGGTGTCGAGGCAAGGATGGAATCAACCAATCCAAACCCTTTGAGGGGTCGTGTGCCGCGGGCCGCGGCCCGACGAGAGCCGCTATGGAACAGCATTACACACCGCCGTGGATCGAGGGCCGGTTCGAGGAAGGCATCGTGCTGGCGAGCCTGGAGCAGATGCTCAACTGGGCTCGGCAGGGGAGCCTTTGGCCCATGACGTTTGGGCTGGCCTGCTGCGCGATCGAGATGATGGCCACCGGGGCGAGCCGGTACGACCTGGACCGGTTCGGTGCCGGGGCGTTCCGCCCTTCGCCGCGCCAGGCCGACCTGATGATCGTGGCCGGCACGGTGACCTACAAGATGGCCAGCCGGGTCCGCCGGCTGTACGACCAGATGCCCGAGCCCAAATACGTCATCGCCATGGGGGCGTGCACTTTGGGGGGCGGGCCGTATTTCCAGCACGGGTATCACGTGGTCAAGGGCGTGGACCTGGTGGTGCCGGTGGACGTGTACGTTCCCGGCTGTCCGCCGCGCCCCGAGGCCCTTTTGGAAGGACTGATGCGGCTGCAGGAGAAGATCCAGGGGCACCGCATCGCCCGGGCCCCGGGCGGCGCAGGCCCCAGCGGCAAGGCCGAGGACGAACTTCCCCTGCCGCAGCGTACCGGGGTGCTTCAACTCAGCGAAGCCCCCCTTGTTTTCCATCACCAGAAGGTCAAACCGCAATGAACGAAACGGTTCGAGTTGCTTTGCAGGAAGACGCGCACCGCGGCGCTTTGCCGGCGGGCGAGGTTCTGGCCATCCGCAACCTGCACGTCAGCGTGGCGGGCAAGCCGATCCTGCGGGGCGTCAATCTCTGCCTCCGCCGCGGCGAGGTGCACGCCTTGATGGGGCCCAATGGCTCGGGAAAGAGCACGCTGGGGCTGGCCATCCTCGGGCATCCGGCCTACGAAGTTACGGAAGGTACGCTAGAGCTGGACGGCGAGAACCTGCTAGAGCTGGAACCGCACCAACGGGCGCGCCGGGGCCTGTTTATGGCCTTTCAGCGCCCGGTGGCCATCCCGGGCGTCAAGCTGGCCGACTTCCTCCGCCATGCGGCCAGCAACATCCGCAATCCCCATCGCCGAGAAGGCGAAGAGCTGATCCCCATGCGGCAGTTCCGCAAGGAACTCCGCGAGCGGATGGAGCAGCTCCGCATGGACCCGGAGTTCGCCCGCCGCTACGTCAACGACGGCTTTTCCGGCGGCGAAATGAAGCGGGCCGAAATCCTCCAAATGGCCATCCTCCGGCCGCGGTTCGCCATCCTTGACGAGACCGACAGCGGATTGGATGTCGATGCCGTGCGCCTGGCCAGCCAGAGCATCGCGGAGATTGGCGGCCGGTCCATCGGCCTGTTGATCATCACGCACCACGAGCGACTGCTGGAGCACAATCGGCCGGACTTTACCCACGTCATGCTGGGCGGGCGGATCGTGGAGACAGGCGGCCCGGAACTGGCCGAGGAACTCCACCGCCACGGCTACGACCGCATCCGCGCCCAGTACCCCGAGGCGGCCGCCGTCACCGCCGAACTGACACGCACCCCCGCTTGATGCGGGCTCCTTCCTTCTTTCGGGTTCCCTCATGGCCACCGACACCAAATCTCACACCGAGCCTATCGGCGAAATCAACAAGTACGATTTCCGCAACCAGGAGCGGTACGTTTTCAAGGCCCGCAAGGGGCTCGACGCCCGCATCGTGGCGGAGATCTCGGAGATGAAGGGCGAGCCCGCCTGGATGCGGGACTTCCGCCTGCGGGCGCTGGAAACCTTTCTTGCCAAGCCCCTGCCGACCTGGGGCGGAAAGATCGACGTCGATTTCCAAGAGATCTACTACTACATCAAACCGACCGAGCGCCAGGGCCATTCCTGGGACGAGGTGCCCGAGGAGATCAAGACCACCTTCGACCGGCTGGGCATCCCCGAGGCCGAAAAGAAATACCTGGCCGGCGTCAAGGCCCAGTACGAAAGCGAGGTCGTGTACGGATCCTTGCGC
>JBBIQF010000416.1:0-5996 GCA_037442445.1 Planctomycetaceae bacterium | reverse complement strand
TCGCCGTAGAGCAGGGAGGGAGTCTGGGGTTATTGTTCCGGCCCGAGTGGGTGCGGCACGAGCCCACCTGGGCCGAGGTCCGTTTTTGGGTGGAGCCGCAGCCGGGAGACCTTTCGCACCGGCGGCGGGTCAAGATCGAGGTTCTGCGTCTGCGGGGGGGCAGCGCAGGCGGATGCATTGAGCTGGAGATCGACGATGAAACGGGTGCTGTGCATCTGGCTCGCCCAATGGCCCATCCAACGGCGGCGTATCGAGCGGCCGGAGCTTAGCGGACTTTGGATTCTTTATGCCCCCGGCCGGGGAGGGCACCGCGTGGCGATGTGCTGTGCCGCCGCCCGGGCGTTGGGCATTGCCCCCGGGATGACGCTGGCCGAGGCCCTCAGCTTGACCGAAGGCGCCGAAGCCCTCCGCCGATCGGGTGCGGTGCCGTTGCGGGCAGGCTTGGGCCGGCCAGCCCGGCGACCGGCTTGCCCCGCCCCTCGCCCCTTTCCCCCAGTCCACGTCGAGCCTTACGACCCCGTTGCCGATCGGCAGGCATTGGAGGCCTTGGCGCAGGGCTGTTTCCAGTTCAGTCCGGTGGTCGGGCTGGAAGACTCGCCCGCTCCGGAAAGCCTATTTGTAGAACTCGATGGCCTTGCGCACCTGTTCGGCAGCGAGGCGGCTTTGGCCCGCAGGATTCAGCACTACTTCGCCCAACGGCATCTGGCGGCCCGGCTGGCGGTGGCCGATACCCCGGGGGCGGCCTGGGCGTGGGCGCATTTCGGCCTGCCGGAAACCCAGGGGGCCGAAAACGCCTGGCCTTCCAATACGCCACCGGCGCGGATTCCCCCGGGCCAGGTCCTTCCCGCCTTGCGGCCTCTGCCGGTCGAGTGCCTGCGATTATCGGAGGCCACCCTCGGCTGGCTCCATGCCCTGGGGATTTACCGGGTGGAGCAACTCGAACGCATCCCCAAGGAGGAGTGGCCCTCGCGATTCGGCAGCGAACTGGTCCGCCGCTGGGACCAGGCCCTGGGCCTTTTGCCCGAGTCCATCTCGTTCCTCTCGCCCTCCGTGGAACTCGAACTCCGCCAGACCCTCGAATTCCCCGCAGCCCGGCATGAGGACCTGGCGGTGGTCTTCGGCCAGCTTTTTGCGCAGGCGATCGAGCGCTTACGGCCGGCAGGGCGGGGCATTGTGGCTGCGATATGCCGGCTGGAGTGCGTTCCGGCCGGCCGCGATATCGAGCTTCCGCTGGGCGTGGTGGAAGCCAGCGCTTCGGCGGAACATTGGGTGGAGCTTTTTCGGCTGCGGCTGGAACGGGTGCGGCTGGGGGGACCGGTCCGGGCCGTGGGGCTGAAGATCACCGAATCGGCCCTGCTCCCCTGGCGGCAACAAGAGCTTTTCGAGACCGGCAGCGCGGGTCCCGACCGCCGCGGGCTGGCAGCGCTGGTCGATCGCCTCACGAGCCGGCTGGGAGCCCAGGCGGTACTCCGGGCAGCCCTTCGGCCAGAAGCCCAGCCGGAAAAGTCGTTTTCCTACGAGCCCATCCTCCAGAAAAAACTCGCTCCGAATCCGCCTCCAGGGCGGCATGCCAACTCCGTTTCTGCCAGATCGCGGCCCGATCTCCCTATACCGGGGACCTCGGCTGCCGGGCTTGCTTTTCGGCCGCTGCGCTTGCTGGCTCCCGCGGCCCTGCGGTGCATTGCCGTAGCCCCCGACGGGCCGCCGCTGCGCTTCTATTGGAAAGGAAAAGAATATCGCATCGCCCAGGCATGGGGCCCGGAACGCATCGAGACCGGCTGGTGGCGCGGCCCGAGAATCCTCCGGGACTATTACCGCGTCGAGACGACCACCGGCCAGCGGTTCTGGCTGTTCCGCTGCGGCCGGCAGGGGCGATGGTTTCTGCACGGCACCTTCGAGTGATACGGCCATCGGTCTGCCCCATCTCCAAAGGTAACCGTTCACGGCCCGGGACCTTACCGGGCAACACGCAATGCCTCGGCCACGACAGAGCGTGGCCCTCCACCCTGGAGGGAGGCGCGCCGGACCGGCCCGGCGCACGGCAGCGCCGCGGCAGCCCCGCTGGGAGGTCTCTCCGCCGGCTGGGATTCGGGCTACAATGGCATCGCGGCCGCGGGGCTTTTTCCGGCCCCGCCAGCGCCCTGATACACCCGGCCCACGCTGGAGGACCGAACATGCACCATGCCACGCAGCGCACTAAAGCACCCGGGGCAGCGACGGTGGATACCACGCGCCGGCAGTTTATCAAGCACGCCGCGGCGGCGGCTGCCCTGACCATCGTCCCACGCCATGTCCTGGGCGCGCCCGGACACGTGCCGCCCAGCGAAAAAATCACCCTGGCCGGCATCGGCACCGGCGGCCAGGGGTTGCAGAACCTGGCCATCTTCCAAGAGTTTCCTGAGATCCAGATCGTGGCCGTCTGCGATGTCAACCGCGAAAGCGGCGGCTACCTGTCCTGGAACTGGACCCAGGGCAAGGAGCAGCGCGTGGCTGGCCGCGAGCCGGCCCGGCGCCAGGTCGAGGCGGGCTATGCCCAACAGAAGCGGTCGGGCACCTACCGCGGTTGCAAGGCCTATGCCGACTTCCGCCAGTTGCTGGCCGAGGAAGATGTCGATGCCGTGATGATCGCCACGCCCGATCACACCCACGCCGTGATCACCATGGCAGCGCTCAAACGGGGCAAGCACGTGTATTGCGAGAAGCCACTGACCTGGTCGGTATACGAGGCCCGCCAGGTGACCGAGGCCGCACGCAAAGCCAAGGTGGCCACCCAATTGGGCAACCAGGGGCAGGCTTCGCAGGAGGCCCGGTTGGTGTGCGAGATGATCTGGGACGGGGCCATCGGGCCGGTCCGGGAGGTGCACGTCTGGTCGCCCGCCCGCTTCTGGGCCTGGCCCACCTGGGAAGGCCGGCCTAAAGACACTCCGCCGGTTCCCGACGGCTTGGATTGGGACCTGTGGCTCGGCCCGGCACCCGAGCGGCCCTACCATCCCGCCTATCACCCCTGGACATGGCGCAACTGGTGGGACTTTGGCACAGGGCTACTGGGCGATCTGGGGTGCCACAAACTGTCGACGGTGTTCAAGGCCCTGAAGTTGGGGCACCCGATTGCCGTCGAGGCCTCCTCCACCAAGATGGACCCGGAAATCTACCCGCTGGGGGTCATCGCGCGGTTCGAGTTCCCCGCCCGCGGCGACATGCCGCCGGTAGTGCTCACCTGGTACGACGGCGGACTGAAGCCGCCCCAGCCGAAGGACCTGGAGCCCGGCCGCCGGATGGACGATGTCATCTACATCGGCGACAAGGGGACGCTGATGGGGCACCGGCTGATCCCCGAATCGCGGATGAAGGCCTACGGCCGGCCGCCCCAGCGCTTGCCCCGCTCGCCCGGCCACCACAAGGAATGGGTCGATGCATGCCGGGGCGGTCCGCCCGCTGGCTCCAACTTCGCGGATCACGGCGGGCTGCTGACCGAAGTCTGCCTGCTGGGCAACGTGGCCTTGCGGGCGGGCATCAAGATCGCCTGGGACGGTCCGAACTTCAAGATTGCCAACGACCACGCCGCCAACCGCCTGTTGCACCGCGAGTACCGCGCGGGCTGGACCCTTTAGGCGTGTTGTGGTCCAGCCATCTCGGCTGCCGCCTCGCAGGCAGGATGCCCACGCTCCGCCGGGGTCAGGCCAGCACCCGGCTCAGGAATCGCTGGGTGCGGGCCGTCTGGGGGTTATCCACAACCTGGCACGGCGGGCCGTCTTCGACAATCGTCCCATCCACCAGTACCACCACCCGGTCCGCACTGCGGCGGGCAAACCCGATCTCATGGGTGACCAGCACCAGGGTCAGGCCATCGAGCTTCAGATCGGCCAGCACGGACAGCACCTCGCCTTTGAGTTCCGGATCCAGGGCGCTGGTGATTTCGTCGCACAGCAGGGCGCGGGGCCTCATGGCCATGGCCCGGGCGATGGCCACCCGCTGCTGCTGCCCGCCGGAAAGCTCCCGCGGGTAGGCGTCGGCACGGTCGGCCAGTCCCACACGTTCCAGCAGTTCCATGCCCTGGCGCCGGGCTTGTTCATACGGCAGGCCGAGGACCCGGCGCGGGGCCTCGATCACGTTCCCCAAGGCGGTCAGGTGGGGGAAGAGCTGAAAGTCCTGAAAGATCATCCCCACCAGGCGGCGGACGTTACGGGCCTCGGCGGCGTGCGACCGGCCTGCGCCGGCGTGCAGCACGTACGGCCCCACCCGGACCCGACCCGCGTCGAACGACGCCAGCCCGTTGACGCACCGCAAGAGTGTCGATTTGCCGCCGCCGCTGGGGCCAATCAGGGCGACGGTCTGGCCCGGGGCGATCGACAGGCTCACCCCGTCCAGAACCGTCCGCCCCCCGAACCGTTTGACCAGCCCCTCCACCTCGATGCCGAACGGCTGTGTCATGTCCCCTTTCCCCAACGCTTTTCCAGACGGCGCGAAAGATATCCCAACGGCACCGACATGGCCAGGTAAAGCGCAGCGGTAGCCAGCCCGATCTCCAGGTATTTCATGCTCGATTTCGCCAGAATCTGGTACTGCTTGGTCAGTTCCACCACCGCGATCACGCTGACCAGACTGGTGTCTTTGAACAGGGCGATGAAGTCGTTGGTGACCGGGGGGATGATGACCCGCACGGCCTGCGGGAGAATGATCCGGCGAAAGGCCAAGGTGCGGGACATGCCCAGCGAGGCAGCGGCCTCCCACTGCCCGCGCCCGATCGAGCCGATGCCCGCCCGATAAATCTCCGCCTCGTACGCCGCATAGTTCAACCCGAACCCCAGCACCGCCGCCTGAAGGGGCGAGAGTTTCAAATCCACCCCCAGGCCGTAGTAGTCCGACACGGTCGGCAGCCCGTAATACAGAAAGTATAAGAGGAGCAGCACCGGAATGCCGCGGAAAAACTCGACATAGCCCGCCGCCAGCCACCGCACCGGGGCCGGGCCATACAGCCGCCCCAAGGCGATGGGCAGCCCCAGGGCCATGGCGGCCATCATGCTCAGCACGCTGACCTCGATGGTTACCCAGGCCCCTTGCAGGAGCAGGGGGAAGTACTGGGCCAGGGTCCACTTCCGGGCCGAGTCGCCCAGCACGTCGCCCCCCGGCCCCAGCGTGCCCAGGATGGTCTGGTCTTCGTTCCAAAGCCCCCATTTCTCATAGATTTGCCGCAGCCGGCCCGTGGACCACAGTTCGGCAATGGCCGCGTCGAACTGCCGTGCCAGCTCCTCCTGATCCGGCCGAAAAGCGATGGCATAGTAGCCCCGAACCTCGGGTTCCTCGGCATACCGCAGCCGGGGGCGGTTGCGGGCATAATAGTCGGCAATGGGCAAGTCTAACAGGACCGCGTCCACCTGGCCCTGCTCGAGGTCGCTATACGGCTCGGCCTGGCTGTCGTAAATCCGCTTGCGGATGCCTAGTTGGTCCAGCAGGCGTTCGGCCGCGGTATCCTCCAGCGTCGCCACGACGCCCCCGGCGTCGCGGCAACCCAAGAGGGTATCGAAGCGGGTCTCGTCGCGGCGGACCACCAGGCGCAGCCGGTACACGTAATACGGCCGGCTGAAGCGGAGTTGCCGGGCCCGGTCCGGCGTCACCTCCAGCCCGTTCATGGCGAAATCGAAATCGCCCCGCTTCAGGCCCGAAACCAGGCTCTTGAAGTCGTATTGGACGAACTCGATCCGCCGGCCTAACGCCTGCGACAGGGCCTCGATCAGGTCCACTTCGAACCCGATATGGCGCTGCGGCTGGGCCGGATCGCGAAAGATGTACGGCGCCCCGCCCTCGGCATCGGCCGCCCAACGGAGCGGGGGTAATGCCGGGTCTGCTGCGGCGCAAGATGAGGCGGCCCCAAAGAGCGTAGGCCCGGCAAGCAAGAGCATCCAGGCGGCGGCTGCTACCGGCCGAAAGCCGGCCCGCACCGGCCGCCGCACACCGCCCGGCACCCCCGGCAGCACCTCGCCGGTTGACCTGCGTGT
>JBBIQF010000415.1:0-6008 GCA_037442445.1 Planctomycetaceae bacterium | reverse complement strand
ACTGCTGGATGATATGCGGCGTGATATCCAGGTATTTGGCGTAGTACAGCACCGGCTTGTTGAGATCGCGGATGATCTCGTCCGGCTTGTCCGGGTCGGGCGGATCGCGGTTGAACTTCAGCACGATCGAGATGTTATGCGCCACCGCAAACGCCTCGACCTCGCGCTGCACCTCCTGGTACGCCTGGTGATAGATCTTGGCCTCGCGCTGGAGGAACTCCTTGCGCTGGAGCTGGATCTTGGTGTCCAGCTCGCTGCGGAACTTGAAGACCTGCTCCTCGAAGCGCTTGTACTCTTCGGTGCCGGCCTTGATCCGCCCCAACTCCTCCATCATGCTCCGCAGTTGGTCCCGCTGCCTTTTGATGGTGGCCTCGGCCGCGTCCACATCGGCCTGAAGTTCCTTCATCCGGGCATTGAAGTAGGGATGCTCTTTGAACACGGCCGCCAGGTCGATCAGCACCACATCGATGCTGGGCGAGGCGGCCGGCGCCGCCCCCTGGCCCTGCGCCCCCGTGGCCGAAAACGCCACAAGGCATCCGCCAAGAACCGCTATCCAAAAGGCTCTTTTCACTCTCGCGCTCCTTGCCGAACTCGGCCGGCTTCCATGACCCGGCGTCCCAGGTGGTACCGGGGCGGCGCCGAGAAAACCACCCCCCACCCACGCAATCGCTCCCACATGAGGCGGTATTCTGCGCGCAACTGGGATTTGGGTAAAGGCCAGTTCCGGCAAAGCACGGCGTGGCCGGGGCGGCCGGATGCCGCAAGATAGGCCCTCCCCTTGCCTGTCGGCAACTTGGGGGGTTGCCTCCGGCGTTCGTTCCGACTATGGTGGGGTGAGGTTGTCCGCTACGGTGCTGCAACTGGGGAAAAACCCCTTACGGGCGAGTGCTCCTGGGGCGGGGAACTCTTGTCGAGCGTCCGGTCGGCTCGGTGGCGGATGCCTCGATGCACTTCCGACTTGGCCATGGAAACAGTCTCTCCGGCCGGCTCGGTCCGGTCACGTGCCGTGGTACTGGGGGTGGTCGGCCTGATGGGCTTGACCGTCGCGGGAGTGGTGTACCGGGCCCTCCGCATCCGCGAAGACCGCCTGATCGCCGCCTCGTTCCGGTACGACGCCGGCATCCAAACCGCGGCCATCCAGCGCGAGGTGAACGAGTGCTTGGGGGTGCTGGACGCCCTGGGAGCTTTCTATAACGGGTCCCAGGTGGTCGATCGCGAGGAGTTTCGGGCTTTCTGCCAGGGGTTCTTCGCCCGCCACCCCGAGCTCTTGGCCCTGGGGCGAACCGCCCGAGTCCTCCAGGCCGATCGTGCCGACCACGAAACCGCAGCCAGCCAGGAACTGCACGCCGCCTACCGGATTCTCGAACGTGACGCCGACGGGCAGTTCGTGCCAGCCGGCACCCACCATGTGTACTACCCGCTGTATTTCTTGGAGCCTGACGGGTCGCGGGTCGCCCCGATTGGCATGGATTTTGCATCAAATCCGGCGTGCAGGCCGGCCATCCAGCGGATCGAGTCGGGGGCCCGGCTGGCAGCCAGCATCCCCTCGCCGGTGGATACCTCCCGAGGGCGGATCGCCGGCCTGTTCGTCTTCAAACCCCTGTACCGCCGCGGGGCCTTGCTGGAAACGCCCGAGGACTATGTGGACGAACTGGAGGGATTGGTCCTGGCCTGCTTCCATATTGGCGGGCTGGCCGATCATGCGCTGGCCGGGGTCGAGCCCGCCGCGCTGGACCTCCGCCTGTTCGACGAGACCGATCCGGCCGCCCCGCAGTTGCTCCATATGCGGGCCTCCGGCGTCCGGGAAGACCCGCCCGAGACCTCCATTTCCCCGCCGGACGCTTCGGCCCCGCTGGTGCACCGCATCGAAGTCCCCGTGGCCGGCCGCGTCTGGACCATCTACAGCACGCCCACCGACCAGTACGTCGTCTCGCGCCAGACGTGGTTGCCGCTGAGCACGCTGCTTTCCGGCATTCTGATTACCGCCCTGGTGATGCTCAACGCCAACGCGCTTTTGGGGCGCACAGCCCGCATCGAGCAGTTGGTCATCCAGCGCACCCGCGAGCTCCAGCAGGCCAACCAGAGCCTAGAGGCCGAAATCGCCGACCGCACCCGCGCCGAGGCCATCCTCAAAGACTCCCAGGCCCTTTACTCCTCGCTGGTCGAAAACCTGCCCGTGCACGTGCTCCGCAAAGACCTGGAAGGCAGGTTCACCTTCGCCAACCAGTCGTTCTGTAGCTTGCTGGGCAAGCCCATGAAGGAGATTCTGGGCAAGACGGATTACGACTTCTATCCGGAAGAGCTTGCGGCCAAGTACCGCCGCGATGACCAGCGCGTGGCGGAAACCGGCGAGCTGTTCGAGGACATCGAGGAGAACCGCAAGGGCGGCGAGGTGCGGTATGTGCAGGTCCGCAAGTCGCCGGTCCGCGATGCCAAAGGCCGGATCGTCGGCATCCAGGCCGTGTTCTGGGATGTTACCGAGCAGAAGTGGGCCCACGAACATCTCCAGCAGGCCAAGGAAGCGGCCGAAGCGGCCAACCGGGCCAAAAGCGCCTTCTTGGCCAACATGAGCCACGAAATCCGCACCCCGCTGAACGCCATCCTGGGCATGACCGACCTGGTGATGGATACGCCGCTTTCGCCGGCCCAGCGGGAGTATCTGCGCGTGGTCCGCGAGTCGGGCGAGGTGCTGCTGAACCTGGTGAACGACATCCTCGACTTCTCGAAGATCGAGGCCGGCAAACTCGCTCTGGAAGAGGCGGAATTCGACCTGCGGGAACTGCTGGGCGATATCTTGAAATCGCTGGCCCTGCGGGCGCACAGCAAGGGGCTGGAGTTGCTTGGCCGGGTGCGGGCCGACGTCCCCCCACGCCTGCTCGGCGACAGCACCCGCCTGCGCCAGGTCCTGACCAACCTGGTGGCCAACGCCATCAAGTTCACCGAAAAGGGCGAAGTCGTGGTGGACGCCGGATGCATGACCCGCACCGCAACCCACCTGATGCTGCACGTGGGGGTGCGGGATACGGGCATCGGCATCCCGATCGACAAGCAAGAGATCATCTTCCAGCCCTTCGAGCAGGCCGATACCAGCACCACGCGCCGCTACGGCGGCACCGGGCTGGGCCTGGCCATCAGCGCCCGCCTGGTCGAGCTGATGGGCGGCGAGATCTGGATGGAGAGCGAGGTGGGGCGGGGCAGCACCTTCCACTTCACGGCCCGGTTGGGCGTGCCCAGCCTCCCGCCCCCCGCCGCCCAGGCCCCGCCCGAGGCCCTCCAGGACCTGCCCGTCCTGGTCGTGGACGACAATGCCAGCGCCCGGGCATTCCTGACCGAGATGCTGCGCCACTGGGGGATGGCCCCCCAGGCGGCCGCCACCGGCGAAGAAGCTCTGGCGCGATTGGCCGACGCGCAGGCCAAAGGCCGCCCCTTCCCCCTGCTCCTGGCCGACGCCCACATGCCCAGCATGGATGGCTTTGCGCTGGTGGATCGCTTGCGCCACGAACCTGCCCCCAGGCCGGCCGTGGTGATGATGCTCGCCTCCGGCGACCGGCCGGGAGACATCGCGCGGTGCGAAGCGGCCGGCGTGGCCGGCTACGTGCTCAAGCCCGTCAAACACTCGGAGTTGCTCAACGCCATCACCGCGGCATTGGGCACGGCGGCCCGCGACCAGCAGGCCCCAAGCGCCGAAGAATCGCCGCCTTCCCGCCCCTTGCGCATCCTGGTGGCCGAGGATAGCGCCGTCAACCAGAAGCTGATCGCCGGACTCTTGGAACCCCGGGGCCACCGCCTGGTGATGGTCACCAGCGGCCAGGAAGCCGTCGAAGCCTATCGCCGCCACGCGTTCGATCTGGTGCTGATGGACATCCAGATGCCGGAGATGGACGGGCTGGAAGCGGCGGCGGCCATGCGCCAGATCGACGCCGCCACCGCCCGGCGCGTGCCCATCGTGGCCATGACCGCCTACGGCCTGGCCGACGACCGCCGCCAATGCCTGGCCGCGGGCATGGACCAGTACTTGTCCAAACCCATTCGGGCGAAAGAATTGCTGGCGGTGGTGGCCGCGGTGGCACGCTCCGCCGAAGGACAGCCCCAGCCCGCTCCGCCAGCGGCGCATGCCGATCGCCCCGCCCCTGAGAGCGAGGCGGCGACCCATCCGGCCGGGCCCGGTGATGCCTCGGCGGTCGATTGGCAGGCCGCCTTGGCCGCCGTCCAGGGAGATCGCCAGTTGCTCCGCGTCCTGGCCGAAACATTCCTCGACGAGTCGCCGCAGCTTTTGGCCGCCATCCGCCAGGCATTGGAAACCGGCACCGCGGGCGAAGTGCATCGCGCTGCCCACACCCTCAAAGGCGCGCTGGACTACTTCGGGGCCGCAAAGGCCTTCGACCTGGCTTACCGCATCGAGGTACTGGCCGACCAAAACCGCCTGGACGAAGCCCGGCACGCGCTTCCCCAACTGGAAGCCGAGGTGGCACGGCTGCGGCCCGCGCTGGTATATTTCCTGGACTCGCAAGACCGTTGATGTTTCCGGGGGAAGGTGTGGCTCGATGACCACTGTGCTTGTCGTGGACGACTCGGCCGTCGATCGCCGGCTGGTGGGCGGACTCTTGGAAAAAGATGGCGATCTCAAAGTCCGATACGCCGTGGATGGCGCCGATGCCCTGGCTGCCATGAACCTCGGACCCGTCGATCTGGTGCTCACCGATCTGGTGATGCCCGGCATGGACGGCCTGGAACTCGTGGCCGCCGTCCGGTCCATCACCCCCCATGTCCCCGTGATCCTCATGACCTCCAAAGGCAGCGAGGAGATCGCGGTGCGGGCCCTCCAGGAAGGCGCCGCCAGCTACGTCCCCAAACGCCTGCTGGCCCAGGAACTCTTGGATACCGTCCACCGCGTCGCGGCGCTCTCCGGCCGGCAACGCTCGCACACCCGCCTCCTGGGCCATATGACCCGCATCCAATGCTCCTTCGTCCTGGATAACGACAGCTCGCTGATCGCCACCCTGGTGGCCTACCTCCAGGATAACCTCCTCCAGATGGGGCTCTGCGGCGATGCCGAATGCACCCGCATCGGCGTGGCCCTGGAAGAGGCCCTGGTCAATGCCCTGTACCACGGAAACCTGGAAGTCAGTTCCGAACTCCGGGGCGAAGACGATACCTCGTTTTACCGCGTGGCTGCCGAGCGGGCCCGCACGCCCCCCTATCGCGACCGCCGCATCCATATCGAAGCCAGCCTCTCCCGCGAGGAAGCGGTCTTCAGCATCCGCGACGAAGGCCCAGGCTTCGACCCCTCCAAGCTCCCCGACCCCACCAGCCCCGAAAGCCTGGAAAAGGTCAGCGGCCGGGGCCTGTTGCTCATGCGGGCCTTCATGGACGAAGTCTTCCACAACAGTACCGGAAACATGGTGACCCTGGTCAAGCGGCGCCAGCGCCGCAACTCCGACAACCCCAGCGAGGAGGCGTGATGCCCGGGCCGAACGTCTTTCACGTCGAACGCAACGACACCACCCTGCTGGTTGTGCCGCAGCACAACATCAGCACGCTGGCCGCCGAAAACATCCAGGCCGAACTCCAGGCCATCATGGACATCCTCGCCGCCAACGATATCCGCGACGTGGTGGTGGACCTGGAACACGTCCCCCATTTCGGCTCCGAAATGCTCGGAGCCCTGCACGTCATCTGGAAACGGGTCCGGGCCGCCGAAGGCAAAATGCTCTTGTGCAACGTCTCGCCCGTGGGGCAGGAAATCCTCCAAGTGGCCAAGTTCGACGCCCTGTGGCCTATCCACGGCTCCCGCAGCGAAGCCCTGGCCGCCCTCTCCTGACCGGCACCCGCCCGCCAGCCCGGAGACCAAGTAGGGCGCGTGCTCTGCACGCACGCGGCGCCCGCAAATGGCGAATGCCGAAAGTCAAATGACGAATGCTGGAGGAAGCACCAATGGCCAAATCCCAATGACCAAAACAGTAGGGTGCGTGCTCTGCACGCACGCGGGCCCCGGGGAATGACGAATG
>JBBIQF010000414.1:0-6031 GCA_037442445.1 Planctomycetaceae bacterium | reverse complement strand
GCACCGCGGTCAGGCAGACCGAAACCAGAAAGACCCAATAGCATCGCATGGTCTTCGCCTCCCCCGAGACAGCATCCCAAAGTTCGCACCATCCTTAAAGCCATCGGGCGATGAAGCGCAAGTCGTCGGCCAGGTGGGGGCTTGCCCTCGGGCAGGCCAATCGCCGCCGCTTTGCCGCCGCGGCCGCCGGCGCCTGGCCAACGGCTCGATGCCGCACGGTTTGTCCCCGCGGGGCAAGCCACCGGGCGGATAATACCACGGGGCGGACAAAGTCAAAAGACATGCGTATCGAGAAGTCGCGAAAATCGCGGCAAACATACACTGGCAACTTATGTTTGGCCGTTGTCGAAAACATGCAATCGTACCTTGTTCAGCGCGTAGGGTGGTTGCTTGCAACCACGCGCTCCATCACGGCGGATCCCGGACAGGGCGCGACGGAGCGCGTCGCAGAGCGCGCCCTTCACATGCGAATGCCGAATGCCGAATGTCGAATGGCGAATGCCGAATGTCGAATGCCGAAGCTCCGGTGCCTGGCCCTTGGTCATTGGTCATTGGTGCTTGGTCATTGGTGCTTGGTCATTGGTACTTGTCGATCGGCGCTCCTCGTCATTCGTCATTTGTCTTTCGACATTCGTCATTCGCCACTGGCCCCCGGCCCGGGCCGCGTGCGTCGAGCGCACGCACCCTACCTCCCGTCTTTCGGCACGCGCGGCGGCCGGCTATCATCAGAGCGACACCTGATCGCCGGCAACACCCGGCAGGTGGCCACGGCCTGGCAAGGAGCTTGCGTATGCGTACCGAAGCGGTCGGCGTATTGGAGCCTCCGGGGCGCTCCTCCGTGGGGCTTTTGGGACGGCTGTCGCTGATGATGTTCCTCCAGTACTTCGTGCAAGGGGAGTATCTGCCGGTGGCTTCGGTCTATGTGGAGCGGTCGCTGGGGTTCTCGGAAGACCAGGTGGGGTATTTCATTGCCGCCCTGGCCGTGGGGCCCATCGTGGCGCCGTTCGTGGTGGGGCAGCTTGTGGATCGGCTGTTCGCCACCGAGCGGGTGATGGCGGTCTGCCATCTGGTGGGCGGCCTGTTGATGCTGGCCCTTTATACGCAGCGCAACGTGTGGGCGGTGATCGTATTGGGCACGCTCTATTCGATCCTGTACGTGCCCACGATGATGCTGGCCAATGCGCTGGCCTTCCGCCATCTGAAGGACCGCGAGCTGGAGTTCCCTTGGGTCCGCCTGTTCGGCACATTGGGGTTCATTGCGCCGGCCTACGTGGTGGAGTTCTGGTGGCTCCGCGGGCTGGACGGTATCGAGTTGCAGCACGCCCGGGGGGTGGTATTCGCCCTTTCGGGGCTTGCGGGTCTGGTGATGGCGGCCTATTGCCTCACACTCCCCCGGACGCCCCCACAGGAACACCAGGCCCGCAAGTACGCGCCCGGGGCCGTGGTGGCCATGCTCCGCCGCCGCGATTTGCTGTGCCTGGTGGTGGTGAGCTTCTTTATCGCCATGGCCCATCAGTTCGTGGTCGCCTGGAACAGCCCGTTCTTGCGCGACATCCTCGATACCGGCGGCCGGGGGGCCTACGAGCAGAGCCTCAGCTCGCTGGGGCAGATTTGCGAGTTGGCCGTGCTGGCCGGCCTGGGCTTCGTGCTGCGGCACATCGGCTTCAAGGCCACGATGCTTCTGGGGGCGCTGGCGTACTTGACCCGCTGCGTGCTGTTCGCCTTGGTGTTCAGCCTGGACCCGCCGTTTGCCGGCAAGCTGGTGCTGGCCGGCGTGGGGCAGGCCTTGCATGGGCTGTGTTTCGGCTTCTTCCTGGCCGTGGCCTACATGTACATCGACCGCATCGCCCCCGGCGACATCCGCGGGAGCATGCAGACCCTGTACGGCACTTTCGTGTTGGCCTTGGGCTTCTTCGCCGGAGGCCTGGCCAGCGGCCTGATTGGCAAATGGTTTGGCGTGGGGCCAGGCGCGGCGGTTATCCGCGATTGGACCCGTATCTGGCTTGTCTGCGCGGCGCTGTGTGCGGCGTGCTGCGTGGCCTTTGCCCTTTGGTTTCCGCGAGTGCCGCACGGCGGTTCTCCCCAGGCGGCCGAGGCGGCCCAGTGAGCCTGGCCTTTGCTGCGGATTCGGCCGGCAATCGTCAATCGCTTGCTATCGAGGAGTTGCAAACATGCCCCATCGCCCCGTCGTCCCCGCGACGATAGCCATTCTGCTTTTGGCCGGCGGCGTGCTTTGTGCGGCCCAGCCGCTGGTGTACGAGCGCTTCGAGAACACCACCTGTGGCCGCAGGTGTGGCGGCCTGAGCTTCACGAGCGAGGTGATCGGTTTTGGCGGCTTGGAGACCGAGAACCAGAAGGCGGCGGTTCTGGACGGCAAGCCGGGCACGTGCGTGGACCACGGCCCGGAGGTCCGCGTGCCGGCAAACGAGTTCACGGTCGAGGCTTTCGCCAAGCCAGCCAGCGTGGCCGACTACCAGGTCATCGCTGCCGCGTGGAACGAGGAGGGCGACCAGCGGTCGTGGGCCCTGGTGGTGCTGCCCGGCGGCGGAGTGCGCTTCGACATCTCCCCCGACGGCCGATTCCATGCCCAAAACGTCCTGGCCACACCCGCCGAGGCCCTGGAACCCGGCCGATGGTACCACGTGGCCGCCGTCTGCCAAGGCAATACCAGCCGGCTGTATCTCAACCACCGCCTGGTGGCCAGCAAGGTGCGGCCGGCCCCGGGGGTTTTCTCGGGCAAGGCGAATCTGAAGATCGGCTCGGCCGACCGCTACGCCACGGCCGGGCCGCGGCCCTTCGCCGGTTGTTTGGACGAAGTGCGGATCACCCCGCAAGCGCTGGCCCCGGAACAGTTCCTCCGCACGCGCCAGCCCTTGCCCGAGGTGGTCATCCCCGGCCCGCCACCCAAGTACCTGTTGCCCTTCGTGGCCAGAAGCAAGGACGAGGCCTTGCGGTGGCAGGCGGAAGCCCGGGCCAGGCTCATGGCCCTGGTGGCCGCCCAGGAGCCCCGCCTGCCGCTGGCAGAAGCGCCTTTGGACGTGAAGACCCGCGATCCTCAGGACCGCGGCCCCTACGTGCTGTGGAAAATCTCTTTCCAGGGCAACAGCCGCAAGCCGCTCCGCTACGAAGGGCTATTGGCCGTGCCCAAAGCGCCAGGCCCGCATCCGGGGATGCTGGCCTTGCACGGGCACGGCGGATCGGCTTTGGCGGTGTTCGACCCCAAAGGTCTCTACCACGGTTTTGCCGGCCGCTTCGCCCGAAGCGGGTATGTGGTGCTGGCCCCCTCGTTTCCCCACAAGCCTTATGCGGCCATGATGCTTTGGGACTTGTTTCGGGCGGTGGACGTGTTGCAGAGCCGGCCGGAGGTCGATCCCCAGCGCCTTGGCGTCGCCGGCCTGTCCATGGGCGGCGAATGGACCATGTGGATCGCCGCCTGCGATCCGCGCCTGAAAGCCGCCGTGGTCAGCGGCTGGATGTGCACCACCGAAGGGGTCTTCTCGGTCCCCAACTGCAAGTGCTGGCGCCTGCCGGGCCTGGTGGAACTGATGGACATCTGCGAGGTGCACCTGTTGATCGCCCCAAGGCCGGTGCTCTTCGAAAGCGCCTTGCGCGACGGCTGCTTCCCCATCCGCTACACCAAGGAAGGGTTTGCCCGAATCCGGGCAGGCTACAAAGTCTTCGGCGCCGAGGATGCCGTGTCCCAGGACATCTGGGACGCCGGCCACGAGTGGCACGGCACCCTGGCCTACCCCTTTATCGACCGCGCCCTTGGCGGTAGCGCTGCCGGTGCGCCGCCGGCCGATCGCTCGCCAACCCCGTCGAAGAAGGACGCTTGAAAAGCGGCGCAAGCGGGGCGATCAAAGGCCGCAGGCCCGACCGGGTCTTTAGCGGCCGCCCGCTGCGGCTGCGCAGGCCCCTAACCGTTCACGGCCCGGGACGTTACCGGGCAACACGCAATGCCTCGGCCACGACAGAGCGTGGCCCTCCACCCTGGAGGGACGCGCTCCGTCGCGTCCGCCGCGCTGCGATACTCGCCCTACCCCGAGGGTTCTGCCGTCACGCATCCAGCGGCGGTTCGCAGGCCGCCAAGGCCGCGTAGATGGCGCTTGCCCGGCGCAGGTCGTCCTCTTCCGGCACCCAGGCGCCGCGGATCCAGGCCCGAAGCATCACGCCCTTCTCAAGTTTTTCGGCAGGTTGGGCGAACAGCCGGTGCCGCACCTCGGCCGTGCAGGGATGTGGAGACGCCCAGCGGCTTTCCAGGCGCGTGGCGGGATGGACCATCTCGGCGTAGCTCCAGCCCCCGCCAAGCCGGAAGAGGTAGGCGGCGCGTATTGGCCCTTGTCGGGCCCAAGCCCACGGGCCGGCTGCGGCCCCTTCGGCCAGACCCACCGGAAGCACTTCGCGTGCGGGCAAGCGGCTGGCCACCGACAACCCCGGATCGGCCTCCGGGCACTGCGTGCGCACCCCGACGATGAGGTCCACGGCCGCGGCAAATCCCTCCTTCTCACCACCCGGCACGCCGCGCCAAATCGCTTGCACCTCTAGTGGCCGGTCTGCCCCAACCGAAAACCAAGCCACCAGATCCTGCTGCCGGACATACCATTCGGCGGGCACCGGCGGCGGGCCGGTTTCGCCAAGCAATTCCAATCCCAAGAGGCCTGCCCTGGGCACCGAAACACCGCCTTCTGCCGCCAGCTTCGCCGCGCGCGGCGAATCCTCCACCGCGCAGCGGGCAATCGAAAACCCCACGATTCCCGCGGCCAGGCATTGCATATCCAGGCGGCCGCTCAGCGGCGCCAGTTCCAGCCGAACCGTGTTGCCATCCGTTTGCCAAATCGCCTCAGCCACGGCAGTCCATCGCTCCGCAACAATTGCATTCGCAGGCCGCCCACACGGCGAGCACTTGCCACCCATGGCCGCGCCGGGTGCATGCGCGCATTGGCTGGCCGCGGCGGCGCACTATTGAATGATGCCCACGATGCAGGCTCCCCGCAAGGCACGCCGCGTCATGGGGCCAATACATCCGCGAAGCTCCAGCGCAACGGCCTAGAAAAATCTGCCGTACACACGCCGGCTATAACGCGGAGCCGCCATGCCGCGCGCCGGAATGTCCCAATAAAAAACCCCGCCGCTCGCAGGTCAGGCGAAACGGCGGGGCCGGAACAGAGAAGAGGCCGAACGACCGCGTCCTTAGTATCTCGCGCCGATGATCGAGCTTGGTATGAGCGAAGATGCGCAGCCACCCGCGCACTCCCCTCCACCACCGTCCCATGATAGCAACTTCGGGAAGGTTGTCCAGACCCTTTTGGAAAAAATTCTCGATTTGCCCGGCAACAGGGTCCTAGCCCTCGCCGACAAACATTTCCCAGAAAGTGGTACCACCTAATGGTGAAGCGCTATTCCGGCATTAGTGGAGGGTCTTCGCAGGCAGCTCACCCCCGCCTGGGCTGGGCGCGCGGCATAACCGGGCGTAGGGCGAGCTTTGGCCCGAACCCAGGCGGATTATGGTGGCTGCAAAGCCGAGTGGGGCGGTGGACCTGGCCCTCCAGTGGGATTGGGATTACATCCCTTGGGTGGCCTCGCCTCCTGCCCGAGTTATCATCGCCCGCCACACATCCAACTGGATCGTGTCGCCCACGAAGCGTACCGAGCCGTCCATCATGGCGACGTTCAGGCCGGCGGGGTGGTAGCTTCGGGCAGTGACGGCCGCCCAGGTGGGCGTGGTCGCGGACTTGCCTTCCTGCTGGTTGGTCCAGTCGACGTCGTACTCCACGCCCGAGATGGTGCAGGGCACCTTGGTGTGGGGCCCGAAGACGGCGGTGAATCCGGTCTGGTGGGCGCGGGCGTCCACCCATTCGGTGTGCCCCGATTCGCTCTTGAACTGGCCACCCAGGCTGCACAGCCCGGTGGGGCCGGGCAGGCCCGGATCGGCCGTCAGCCCCGCGTTGCGGAAGTGGGGTTGCCACGCGCGGACCTCGGCCAGGGCCACGGTCTTGCCGGCCGTTATGGCCGCCAGGGTCGGCTCCAGGCC
>JBBIQF010000413.1:0-6049 GCA_037442445.1 Planctomycetaceae bacterium | reverse complement strand
GGCCCGTTCACGGGCCTCCTCAACATGTCCCCGAAGCGATCGCCGGCCTCTGGACGCAGCCGATAGGCGCAAAACCTTCAGTGGGCGGAGGCGCCCCCTGAAGGGGGCTGACATTGCCAAGAATTGGCAAGCCGGCGTCTCGGCGTCGGCCGAACCCGGCCTGAAGGCCGGGCCGATGGCCCGCCTGTCGGCGGCAAGGCCCGTAAACGGGCCTATCCTGACAACAGCGACACTTTCGCTTGGTGAGGCCCTCACCGCACCATGGCGTGCGAACCGCCAGGAGGTTTTTCGGGAGCGGGTCCAAAACTGCCCCCGGCGGCGGCTCATTCCGCCCCGCGAGGGCCCCGCCGCCAGGCCCCTCACGGCTGTTCGCTTGATGTGCGGGCTTCGGGCCGAGCGCCGGGAACGCCCGCCGGCTGGCCGTCGACTTCCACTTCCTCCCGAAACTTCGCCGCAATCGGCGTGGGGCACGCGCAGTACGTAGCATAAGGCAACGGCGCTTCGGGGCAATAACCGTAAGGTACGCGGCCGCAAGGGTAGGCATGATATGCCGAACTGCATCCGGCCGCCGCAAGAATGGCAACGGCCAGCCAGCCCAAGACCCGCGGCCTCACAAAAAACGTGGTTTTCATGGCGTTCACACGGCAGGTATAAAGAGCTTCACTACGCACCCCTGCGCAGTCTGCCAAGCGCAGCCTCTACGGTTGGACGGGCTTGGTCTGTTTGGGAGCGGGCGGCATCGGAGCCGCCTCGGGCACCGGAGGCGACGGGGCGGCCTTGGGGCCCTCTTGCGGCGTTTCCAGCGGCAGTTGGCCCCCCACCACGCGGTCCAGGCTGGCCAGCGTCTGTTGCAGTTGGCTTTCCAGGCGATGATACATGACCCGGAACCGCAATAGCTGCCGCCAGTTGTCGATCAGTTGAAGGAAATCGGTCCGGCCGGCTTCATAGGCCGCGATCGAAACCCGCAGCGTCTGGTCCGCCTTGGGGATGATATCGTCGCGGAAGATTCTTGCGAGTTCATACTGGCTGGTGGCCTGGACGAACAGGTCTTTGACTTCTTGCGCCGTCTTGTCGCGCAGGGCGTCGTACGATCGGGCGGTGGCCACGGTCTGGGCCTCGGCCTCGCGGACGGCCGCATCCAGGCGCTTGCGGTAGATGGGCACGTTGACCATCATGCCGATGCCCACGTCGGGCATTCCGTCGGCCGTCGGCGCCATGGCCCCTTCGCTGGTCATGCCCGTCCAGTCCACGGTGAATGCCATATCGGGGAAGTACGCCAGCCGGGCGAGTTCCACCCGCTGGCGGTCCCGCCGGATGGCCGCCAACTGGGCCTGGAGTTCCGGCCGGCGAGCCACCGCCTGCTCGTACAGCCGGTCCAGATCGTGCGGAATCTGTTCGCGCGGAAGGTCTTCTTGCGCACGAAGCGGTGTCTCGGGCGAGACGTGCAGCAACTGGGCCAGGCGAGCCTGCGAACTTGCCAACTGCTGCCTGAGGCGGACGAGCTCGCTATCGAGGTTCGAGACCTCGACCTGGGCGCGGAGAACATCTTGCTGGCTTACGGTGCCGGCCCGGTATTTCGTCTCGGCAATCTTCACCAGAGAGAGCAGCAACTGCTTGTCCTCTTCGGTGATGCGGATGGCCTTCTGGAGGTAATACAGTTCGTAGTAGGCGCGTTTGACCTGTTCGATGACCTCGAGTTTTGCGGCGGCCAGTTCGCGGCGGGCGATTTCCGTTTCGGCCTCGGCGACCGCTGCCCGCGTGTCCAGCTTGCCGAACCACGGCACGGCCTGCGTGGCCGCGATCTTGGCCGTGCCCCGGCCAGCCGCGGTCTGGGGAACGGCCGGATAGAACGGAAACCCCATGACCGACAGCGTGGGATCATCGAGGCTGGCCGCCTGGGGCACGCGCAGCCCGGCCGCCTCCACCCGCTTGCGCGCCGCCTGAATCTCCGGATTCTGGGCCAGCGCGTAAGCGATATAGACCTCGACCGGTTGCGGGCCGGCCAGTTCCTGGGCCACCGCCGGCACTGTTGCCTGCGGGGCCGCCACGGGGGCCTGCGCGACCGCCCGGGCGATCTGCGCGAACTCGGGATCGCGGATGGACTTCGCCGCCTGACACCCCGCCAGCAGGCAAACGCCGGCCAGCACACCAGCCGCCGCCATCCGACAGAAACTCCCCTCCATGGTCGCTCCTCGGCTCGGGAAGGCCCGCGTGCTTTCCCGGGGCGGCGGCCGGGAAGGCAGGGCACTTTGTGCGTCGGGAAATCTCGGAAACTTCCGAACACTCCCCCTGTTCGCTATCGGTTGAAAGGACGATGGACTTGACGCGACCGGCCGCCCGGCCTCGCGGTTTTCCCAGTTGGCCCCCCTTGCCCCCGGGCACGGTTGCCAAGCGAGTCGCCCGCCTCGCCAGAGCGCACCCGACCAGTTGCCCCCCTGTGCCTGATTTCCGAAAGGAACGGGCGGGGACCAGCGCCCCCGTAGTATTGAGGGATGCCCGCACCCGTAGTATTCTGAAGGAGGTGTCTGTGGACGCCAGGCCCCAAGGCAATTCCGGGGAAGCGGGCACCACGGCCGGCATGAGGTGGGCGCCGGGAGTGGCATGCCGGTGTGGCCAAGCCCGCACGTTTTCTAGGGGCCGGGTTTTCGGCATGTGGCAGATTTCGGTGCGCAACAGCGTGCGGAGTTCTGCCGCGGGAGATTCTCTTTGATGGCTGGCGGTTGGCACGCATTGAACGAGGGAAGCGAGCCGATTCCCGGCTATCGTCTCCTGGAGTACCTGGGCGGGGGCTCCCTGGGCGACGTATGGCGGGCATCTGGCCCGGGCGGAACCCAGGTGGCGCTGAAAATCGTCAACCTGCGGCGGCGCGGCACCCTGCACGAGTTCCGCGCCTTGGAGCAGGTCAAGAATATCCGCGACCCCCACCTGGTGCCCGTGGTGGCCTACTGGCTTCTGGACGAATCGGGCCAGGTGATCGCCGACCCCGCCAGCGCCCTGTTGGCCCCCACGGGCCCGGCCCCCCCGGGTACCGGAGCGCTGCCCGGCGGCAAGTCCCGGGCGGTCACCCTGATCATGGCCATGGGCTTGGGTTCCAAGAGCCTTTTCCAGCGCCTCGAGGAGTGCCTGGCCGAAGGCCACAGCGGCATCCCCTGGAAAGAACTCTTGGACTATATGGAGGATGCGGCCCGCGGGATCGACTTCCTCAACCAGCCCAGCCAGCAGCACGAATCGATCATCCACGGCGACATCAAGCCGCACAATATCCTCATCGTGGGCAATGCCGCGCAGGTGTGCGACTTCGGCCTGGCCCGCGCCGTGGACTCGATCCGCGCCACCAACATGCCGGTGGGCACGGTGGCCTATGCGGCCCCGGAGTTGCTGCAATCGCGGCCGCTGCACCGCAACACCGATCAGTATTGCCTGGCCGTCAGCTATGTGGAACTGCGGACCGGGGCGCTGCCGTTCGACGCAGAAACGGTCGTAGGCATCTGCGAAAGGCACGTCAAGGGGCAGTTGGACCTCAGCGCCCTGAAGCCCTGCGAGCGGACCGTCATCGCCCGCGCCGTGGCGCTGGACCCGGAACAGCGCTGGCCCTCTTGCCGCGACATGGTCCGGGCGTTGCGGCGGGCCTGCGAGGCCGACGAGTCGGCCGGCCGCCTGGGACACGAACGCCTGGGCTCCGAGATCGTCCCCGGCTGCTGGCTCCAAGAACATTTGGGCCAGGGCAGTCTGGGCCATTGCTGGAAGGCCCGCTTCCAGGACGGCTCCTGGTTGGCCCTCAAGGTGTTGGACCTGCATCCCACCGAGGCCGTGGCGCAGGTCCACGCCCTGCGTGCGGTCCGCGCCCTGCGGCACGAGCGCCTGTTGCCCATCGTACGCCTCTGGGTCGCCACCGAAGAAGGATTCGTGTACGAAGATCGCCCCGAGGGGGCCTCCGAACTGGCATTTCTCGAACCCTACGCCACCGGGGTGGCTCGCCCGGTGAAAGTCGTGGTGGGCTGGGAATTGGGGGCCCGGAACCTCCGGACGGCGTTCCATCGGCCTGGGGAACCCTCGGCCGCCGTGGCCGGCTGGCGCGATCTCTTGCATTGCCTGGATGACGTGGCCGAAGGGCTGGACTTCCTCCACTCGGCCGGTGCACCGCCGGCCGGCACACGCCCAAGCCCCTTGGCCCCCACGGCGGGCACAGCAGGACCTTGGGTCCACGGCCGGCTGAAGCCCGAAAATGTGATCCTGGTGGGCCATGCCGCCAAGATCGGCGATTTCGGGGTGCATCGGGCGTTGGGTCTGCCCGCAGTCGCCCCCCCCGAGGCCAACGCACCTTGGGTGGCCCCCGAAGTTCGCTCGGGCAAAGCCGTTGCGGCCAGCGACCAGTTCGCGCTGGCCGTCGGTTACGTCGAAATTCGCACCGGCCGGCCAGCCCAGCGCCCGGTAGAAAAGCGCGATACCGCAACCCCCGTTCCCTCCCCACTGGTGGACCTTTCGGGATTGCCCGGGGACCAGGAACGGGCGGTGGTCGCCCGCGCCTTGGCCGTTCGGCCCGAAGACCGCTGGCCCTCCTGCGAGGCCTTCGTGCATCACCTTCGGGCCGCCTGCGAGGCCGACGAACGCCATTCCCAGCGCCCCCGCCGCGGCGCCGAGGCCCCCGGCAGCGAAATCCTCCCCGGCTACCGGCTGGTCGAAAAGCTGGGCGAAGGCCAGATCGGCCGCGTCTGGAAGGCGAAGGCCGTTGGCCGCGGCGGAATGCTTCGCGCCCTGAAAATCGTGGACCTCCGTGGCAAGGCCGGGCTGAAAGAGTTCCGGGCGCTCGAACAGGTCAAAGGCATCCGCTCGGGCAATCTTATCTCGGTTTCCAGCTATTGGCTGGTGGACCGCGAAGGTTTCCTCATGACCGAGTTGCCGGAGGAGACCGCCTCGCTGGCCGAGGAGGCCAAGGGGCTGTCGGCCCAACAGACCACGCGCTTTCCCGCGGCCGAGTTGATCATTGAAATGGACCTGGCCAGCAAGACCCTGCTCCAGCGCCTGCGGGAATGCCAGCGGGCAGGGCTGCCGGCCATCCCTGTGGACGAACTGCTCCGCTACATGGAGCATGCAGCCGCAGGCATCGACTACTTGAACCAGCCCGAGCAGCGCCCCGATACCCCGCCCATCGAAATCGTCCATGGCGATGTCAAGCCGCAGAACATCATGATCGTGGGCAACACGGCGGCGGTGGGCGACTTCGGCCTGGCCCGCATCGTGCAGCGCCTGGGCATTCAGCAGACCGGCATGGGGACCCCCGCCTACGCCGCCCCCGAACTCCTCCGCGGCTTGCCTCACCGCACCAGCGACCAGTACTGCCTGGCCATGACGTATGTGGAACTCCGCACCGGCCGGCTCCCTTTCGACGAGCCCGACGCCCTGGCCGTTGCTCGGCGCCACCTGGAAGGCCGGCTGGATTTGGAGCGGGCGGGTCTTCCGCCGGCCGAACTGGCCGTGATCCGCAAGGCGACCGCCATGAACCCCGACGACCGGTACGGTTCGTGTTCCGAGATGGTGCGGGCCTTGCGCCAGGCCGTCGAAGGAATACGTGCCGCCTCTGCCCGCGGGATAGCGCTAGGGGAATTGCCGTCCGGCACTCAGACGGCCACCACCCTCGCCCCACCCGGGGGCCAGACCGGGGCTGCCACCCTCGTGCCTCCGGAGCACCACTTGGACGAAGCCGGGCGAGGTACTCCAGTACCCGGTGCCGCTGCCGAAACCCAGCCAGCCGCGGCCCCCGCCCTGCCGCCCTTGGGCCGTCCGGCCGACTTGGAACCCACCATCGTCTATGAGCCCGGCCGCCCTCGCCGGATGCGGGGCCGGCTGGTGCTGGCCGCGGGGCTGGTGGCATTGGCCGCACTGGCTGGCGCCCTATTGCATCCCGACGTGCGGCAATGGGCGGATCATCTGGCAGGGCGGTCCCCAGCCTGGGTATCGCCTCCGCCTACCGAGAGCCAGCGCCCGCCAGCCGAGGCGCCCCCGCTGCCTGTCCCCTCGCCCGCGCCCCCGCCAAAGCGCGAGCCCGAAC
>JBBIQF010000412.1:0-6053 GCA_037442445.1 Planctomycetaceae bacterium | reverse complement strand
GTAATCGGTCTTGCCGACCAACGGCGGCCAGTCGGCATTGAAGGGGACCAGCGCGGGGTTGGCCGGCCCGGGGTTCGGGCCGCCTCGGCTGGGGCACCGCAGCACGGCCAGGGGCGTGGCGGCCAGGCGGGCCAGCGTCTGCCGCTGCACTGCCGGCACCTCGTCCTTGCCCATCTCCCGCAGCCTATCCTGCTCGATGTAGGGCAACAGATTATAGATCCAACCGCCCGGCTGGTTCTTGCCCGTCCCCCGCTCCGGTACCCCCATCCATAAGAACCCCCAGCCGTTGGTGGGATAGCGGCGGAACACGCTCACATGGCTTTGCGCCGCCAGGCCCCACTGGCGCAGATTATTCTGGCATTGGTTGCGGCGGGCGGCCTCGCGGGCCGCCTGCACCGCCGGCAGCAATAGCGCCATGAGCACCGCGATAATGGTCAATACCACCAAGAGTTCGACCAGCGTAAAACCGCCCTTGCCACGCGGGCATCCACCGAAACCTGACACGCCCATGGCTGTCCTCCCCATGCCGGCTGTAATGGATCATTCGCCGTCCGCGAGGGGCGGCCCCGAATGAACGTGGTATCGCTCCGTATCGGCCCTGAAGCCCTCAACTGCCGGCCCCGCCGGGCGGCGGCTGGCGGGCCTGCCGCAGGCGGTCCGCCTCTTCGGGCGTGATGTGGTAAATGTAAATCGAATACCCCGCACTGCCCACGGGTTCCAGGTGCAACAGCGTTTCCAGCGGCGCTGCGGAAGTCAGATCGCCGACCCCGCCGTGGAGACGATGCGCACTGACGGCGTACCAGCCCGGTTCAAGGTAATCTTCATCGTCCAGGTGCGGCGACTTGCTAGCGGCCAGCCTGGCGAGGCGCGGGTGGTAATCGACCAGCCCGACCTCGGTGAGGGGCACCACCCCAAAAAATCCGGCCGCTCGCACCGGGCGCGCTTCCGGATGGCGCTCGGCCCAGGCCTTCAGGTACAGGAAATCCTGCCCCCAGTCGATGTTGCTATCCAACAAGTGCCAATGGCCGTTCCGCGGCCCTCCCACCAACTCATTAAAATACGACAAACTATGGGGATACGTAAAGAGGCTGCTGGCCACAGCGCCGGCTAGGGCCACCGCGGCAAGCATGCCTAGGTGCCGGTGCCGTGCTGCTGCGGCGGCCACGCGGCTTATTGACACGTAAACCAGGGGGAAAGCGGGCAACACGTAACGGAGGTGGTGGCTAAACCCGGTCTGGGAACTGACGAGCACCAGCACAGCCGCCGCCGGGGCCAGTGTAACGAACTCTTCCGGCAGCCAGCGGCGACACCTCCGCCACCGCATCCCGGCGAACACTGCCAGAAGGCCCAGCAGCCACACCCCGAGCGGGACCTTCACGGCTAGCCCGTAGAGGTAATAGTACCACCATCCCCCCCACTGCCACTCCCCGCGGAGGTAGGAAGGCCCGCCCAGCTCGAAATCGCGCTTTTGCACGTCGATCCCCAAGAGATAGTTTGCCGGAAGAGGCACGGGCAGGGCGCCTAACCAGGTGCCCCGGAAGCGGTTGCCGGTAGGTACCTTGAAGCGGTCGGTCGGCCCCCCGAAGCGGTTGCCATTAGGTCGTAACCTGTCCAGCGGTATATTTGTCCCGCCCAAAGCCCGGCTGACGAAGTGGTAATCCCCGAGGCGCTGGCAGGTGCCTTCAAAGGCGTAGCCCATGTTGATCCCATAAAGGCCCACAAGAAGGATCAGCCCCAGTTGTAGGGCTTCGGTTGTCACCGTACCGTTTGTTTGCCGCTTGCGTGCGCGACACCGTGTCAGGCCCCAAATCGTCGGCCACAGTCCGAAGAGGATCACCCAGGTCATCTTCGTCAGTTCGGCAAGCGCGAGGCCCAGGCCTGCCAGCAGCGCCTCCAGGGTGCGGCGCTGCCGCAGCCAGCGCCAGTATAGCCAGCACGCCGTGATGCCCATTGCCGCTGCGCCCGCATCGGGCGTAATCAGACTCCCATGCCCTAAGACATTTGGGCAAAAACACCAAAGCGCCGCCGCCATCAGGCCCGCGCTGGGCCCATACAGCTCCCGCGCGAACCGGTAACACACCAATCCGCCCCACAACACCAACGGTATGCACGCCCACCGGGCAAGCGCCACGGACCAGACCGCCTCGCCGAACGACCGGCTGCGCAAAAACGAAGTGCCGACCGCGAATTCCCGACGGGGCACGCTCTCCGGGCAGTCCGCATCCGCGCGCCACTCCAATCCACTCGCGACCAACGGCACTGCCGCCAGCGCCCGCACCAGTGGCGGGTTGACGCAGTACAGGTCGAATCGCCCGGACTGCCAGATGGCGATGCCGCTACCTAGGTGCGCAGGCTCGTCGATCGTGGGCGTGTGGACCGCGGCACTAAAGGCCAATAAAGCACCTTGGAGCGCCAATATCGCCCCAGCCATCACAGCACAGGCGCGGCCTTTCGTCTGGCGCATAGGGCTCCAGCACAAGACAGCTACTCCGGGGCACACGCGACGAAGGTCACTACCTGGGAAGCTTCGCCCGCCCCCAATTCGCAAAAGCACAGGTAATAGCGCCCCGGCGTCACGCTCGGCGGGGCGCTGCAGCTTATGGTCCACCGGCCCGCGCCAACCTTCGCCACTTGAAACCGCAGCTCCGGCGCCTCCGACCAAACCCGCCGCAAACAGACGTTGCCATCCCCGGAACTGGCGGTAACGGTTATCTGGCCGCCAAGGCCAGCAGCTACGGGGCGTAGGAGCAATAGGCGCGCGTCGAGTGTAGCCAAAGGTTTGCGGAGGACAGTGTAGTGAACTTGGGTAGCGGTTCGCGTACCCGGCTCCCTCACCGTGATAACCCCCTCCCACTTCGCGTCTTCGACCCGGAGAGCCTCGAGTTGGCCTTGCGAAAGAACCACGCTGGCCAGCAGCCTCAGCCGCCCCTCATCCTCCGCCAGGGCGGGCCGGAGCCAAGCCGAGTCACTCGCAAGCTGGAGGGCACCCCTTTTCGCCAAGGGGAAGTATACCCCGGGATCGTGCACGGTCTCGAAGCCCGCGCTGTCCAGCACGGCCGGGAGTTCCAGCGTGGCACGCTTGCTTTCCGGGCTACTAGCGACGGCGGGCCGGCCCGCGAACTCCGCATGGACCGCCACCTCGCGCTGACTGCAGTCCGGCAACTGCAGGATAATCCGCTCTGACCGCGACTCGGCGCCCGAACCGGTGGTGCGCAACCCGAATCTCAGGGTAACCTTCTGCCCGGCCTTCAGCATGCCCCCCAACCAGCTCACCTGGGTGCACCCGCAGGTTGTGCGCACTCCCGACACCATGATGGGGAGGGCGCCGCGGTTGGCCACATCGACCACACCCGTAACCGTCCCTTGTGTCTCGGTTCTCTCTCGGACGGATACGACTTCGGGCTCGATCGCCAGGTGGTCAGCCATCGGGCAGTGCCGGGCGGAGGATGGCAACCAGACGAACAACACGATGAGGTTTTCCGGCGGTGGCAAACGGCCGCCGGGCGCCGAGGCGCCCCGCACCACGTCCCCCAGGTCCAGTGCTACTGCGGGCGGGTCCAACAACATTACGCGATTGCCCTTGCCGCGTACCACCCCGACGTAATGATACCGCTTGGCTGCCGGTAACGGGCAAATGGCCAGCGTGTTATCGGGCAGCCGCTCGAACAGGTCGCGCCACCGGATGCCCTGCCGCGCTTCGACCCGCAGACCGTGCCCCTCCAGCACCTCGGCCAGCCGCGCTAACGAGACCTCCCCCCAACGGGGTTGAAGCGTCTGGAGCAGCACCTGCGGCTCATACGCCCGGCCGAACCACTCTAACGCGAGAACCGATATGTTAAAAGCGCAACAGGACGTGGCCGGCCCGCCGGAGGATGAGCCGACCTCGACAGCCCTTTGGGCAGGGGTTTCCGCGCACGCAGATGCCCCCCACAAGGCCCAGGTTGCAACCAATAACAGCATAGGAGGAGGCGTTTTCCGCGTTCTCCGGCGCCAGAGCCACACGGCGCAGCCAGCGATGGCGGCGGCGCTTGCCAGGCTGATCGCCACCCGCAACGCCAGCCGCTTGACACCCGCCTCGCGCGCCCCGAAAGGCCCCAGCCCATGCCGCTCCATGTACCGGCGCACCGCATCGGCATCGCGCTGGGCTCCGGCCCCTACGGTGTACGTCTTTTGCAATACCGAATCGTCGACCACCGTGCCCACCGGAAACCTCACCTGGAACCCCTCGCGCGACAAGTCCGGATTGACCTCCATATCGGTGAGCAGCACCCGATAGGCCGTCCCATCAAGCACATTCACCCAAACCGATTCACAGGGATACCAGACGCCCTTGGAGGCCGCCACCCTGACGAAGGTGCGGCACCAGACAGGCGCACCGGGCAAGTCCGCGTGGAAGCGCTCTTCCAATGTCGCCACACCTCCACGCATCGGGTCGAGCACCACGCGGTACCGCAAGTCGTCGCCGCCGGGGTCCGGAAACACGCACTCCCACTGCCCGCCGCTACGTTGGGTAATCTGTAATGGCGCTTTCGCTTGCGCCCATTTTCTGAGCTTCTGCGGAAATGGCTCCAAGTCGCCACAGCCGCGCGAGAACGGCGGCAAGTCCCGCAATCCCATTTCCCCAGCAAACACCTGCAAGAACCGCTCCCGGTCCGCGCTCTCTACCGAACCCGATAAAGGTCCAAGGATCACCTTCCTCGGGTTGGACTTGTCCACCTCGAAGAGTTCCGGGTCCAACGAAGGAAGGGTGGTCCCGTGGCGCGACCGCAACCACTTGCGATAGGTCTTGCCGTCGAACGATTGTGCCCCCCGCTCGGAAATGTACTCCGCCGCTCCCCCACTCCAGCGCCGCACGGAATCGTACTCCACCACATACCGCAGCGTGCGGACATCGACCACGGCAGAACCCGCACCGAATTCGGGGCCATGCGGCGCAAGCCCCAGCCCCGCAATATCCATCGCCTTGGGGTTGCGGGCCTTCAAGAACTCCAGCCGATATTTCCAGCGGTATCCCGTAATCCCGGAATAAAGCGAATCCAGGACCTCGGCCGCCTGGAGCGGCTCGATGGCTTGGGGCGCCGTCTCGCCCGCCGCGGCCGGCGTCGCCAAAGCTGCGCCAACCATCCCCACTGCCGCCAGTTTCCAGCATGCCCACCGCAGACAGCGCATCCTCCACCTCCCCGGCCACCGTCCGGACTCAGTCGCCACAAACGACCCCGCGCAATCGTGCTTGGACCGCTACCCGCCCTCTCCCCACCCCAGGAAGGCAAAGGCCAGGGCCGGGGCCGGTACCACCAAGCTTGTGAGGTTCCGGCCCGTCCGCCACGGACGCCCCCGCCCCCCGAGCCGCCCCGTTGAATCCCGCACCAGATCAGCGTCCCGCTGGGAACCGTTGGTGTACGGCCGGAAAGACATCGACAGCCCGTGACGGTATCCTGGCAGGATGCGTTCCCACTGCAGCACCTCTGGGTATACTCGTAGCAAAGATCGGTGGCGATGCCCCCTGCCTTGCATGTCTTGTGTGCCTGTCCGCTGCACGCATCGCAGTTCACCCCGCTCTGCGCACACGAGCCGTCCGGATTCGTGATGCATATCGTGTTGCCGACGCACGGGGAGTTTCAGGCTTGAGTACACACTTGCCCGCACCCTCCAGCCCAAAGGGCGTCCAATTCCTCGCGCACTACCGGACCACCCGGCAGTGCGTCCTCGGCCCCGATTTCAGCCCAAGTCGCCAGCGTTGCCGACACGAGGGCCACCAACCCGGCGGCCAATCCAATCGCTATCTTCCTGCTAAACATATCCAGCCTCCCTTCGAAGAGCGAAACCCCGGGAAAGGCGTGCGACGCGCCCTCCGCGAAAAACTTGAAAAGAACGAAAACTCGTCCCTGGGACGTGCCGCCGAGACGCAGAATTGCACCCCCAAACCATTACCCATCCTAGCAAAAGTCCAGTGGAATGCAAGCAGCCGGTTGAAAAATTTCGGGGCATTTGCCCCCCCCGCAAGAAGTGTCCAGCAGATAGGCGGAGAGTTCCAAACAATGACGAATGTCGAA
>JBBIQF010000411.1:0-6054 GCA_037442445.1 Planctomycetaceae bacterium | reverse complement strand
GGCCGGCCAAGGCGCAGGCCGTCATGCGCATCGTCCCCGCTGGCCGCGAGGATTTGTTCTTGTTCTGCGAGGGCGATCGCCCGGTATTGCGTTACAACCACGGCACGGTGCCACCGCCGCCGGGCATCGACCCCAAGTACGCGCGGGGCGATTACATCCATCCGTTATACGGGCTGGAGGGAGAGGTGGTCTCGGACGATTATCCCAAGGACCATCCGCATCATCGCGGGGTGAGTTGGTCGTGGCCGGTCACCCGGTGGAAGGGCGAGGTCCGCGACATCTGGGCCGTGGTGGGCGTGTGGTCGCGGCCGGTGGCGGTCCGCGCGAAGAGCGAAGGGCCGGTGTTTGCGTCGCTGTGTGTCGAGAACGTGTGGAAATGGGGCGACCAGGTGCCTTTGGTCCGCGAGACGGTGGTCATCCGGGCGTTCCGGCAGACGGCGGCGGGCCGGTTCGTGGATATCGAGGTCCGCCTGGAAGGGCTGCAAGAGGGGGTGGCCATCGGCGGCCGGCCACATGCTGGCTATGGCGGTTTCGGCCTGCGCGCGGCACCGGCGCAAGGGCAGAAGATCATGCTGCACCGCGACCCCGCCGGGGCCGAGCCCCGGCGCAGTTGGATCGACTACAGCGGCCGGTTCCAGGGGGCCGCGCAGCCTGGTGGCGTGGCGATCTTCGAGCACCCGTCCAATCCCGGCTATCCCAGCGAGCTGTTGCAATATCCCCAATTGAATTACGTGATGCCGGCGTTTCCCGGGCAGCGTGAAGTGCCGCTGCCCCGAGGCCACACGCTGGTGCTCCGCCACCGGCTGTGGATTCACCCGGGCGTGGGAGAAAAAGAGGCCCTCGGCGCTGCTTGGGCCAGCTACGCCCATCCGCCCCAGGTGGCCATCCAGAAGCGGTGAGCGGGGCCTTGCCGTGGCTGTGCGAGCGGGTACACGGCCGGTTCACGGCGGCTATGACCTTACGCGGCTTGTCCGGAGTGCAGGAACTTTGCGGCGGCCCAGGCCGCGGCGAGGCCCAACAGGGCGAACCATCCGGCCAGCGCCAGGCAGATGCCGGCCACCTGGTCGTACACGCCGTAGTGCAGCAGGCCGAACACACGAATCGACAAGGTGGTCACGCCGGGGGGAACGACGAGGATGCTGGCGGCCAGGTCGGCCATGGCCACCGCCAGCGCCACCAGCCACGCCAGAACCAGCGCCGGCCAGCGCAGGGGCACAACCACACAGAACAGCCGCCGCCACGGGCCGGCCCCGTCGACCGCGGCCGCATCCACCAGCACCCGGGGTACGGTACCCAGGGCGTGCCAAACCACCAGCACGGCTGGCCCTATCGCCCGGATGCTCAATACCACCCACGGGGCCAGCACCGATTGATCGTACAGCCAGTTGAGCACCGGCAGGCCGGGGCGATTCAAGACGCGCATGGCGGCCAGGGCCAGCAAGGGCCCCGGGACCACAAGCGCCAGCGCCACCGCCACGAGGATCAGCGTGCGCCAAAGCCGGCGGTTCCGGCCCCACCAGGCCAAGGCCACGGCCAGCACCACTGCGGTACTCGCAGCCAGGCCGCCTAATAGAAACGACCATCCAAACTCCCGGCGGAATCGCCAGGGGCTTTGAGCGACCATGATCGCGGCTTTGGCCAGCGACCAGCTCCGCGTGCGCCCGGCGGGGGTTACCGTCACTTCCACCCCGGCTTGATACACGAGGTTTCCGAGCGGGAGGCCTGCCCACAGCAAGAGAATCAGTGCGGCCGCCACCGTCAGCGGCCAGCGGGCCGATCCCAAGGGGAAAACCCGGCAGCAGCGCAGCGTCAGCGGGCGATCGGCCGTGCCCAAGCGCACGGCCAATACCAGTCCGGCCAAAGCAAGGCAGGCCAAGAGTCCCAGGCCGGGCCACAGCGAGGCCGCCGATTCTTCCAGCGAGCCAATCGTCAAGGCCGTGTACACCTCCTCGGCATAGGTGCGGACCTGGAAGAGGTCCGTGGCCGTGATCTCGCCGGCCCTGAACACGGCCACCCATAGCCCCACGAGCAACGCCGCGGTGGCGGCCGATCGCGCGGTGACACAGAAGAACACGCGCGCGGTCGAGGCATCGAGCAGGGCCTGCTCTTCCAGCTCGGGCTCGACCAGGCGCAGGCCGAGGGCCACGGCCAGCACGACCCACGGGAAGGCGGCCATGGCGTGCACCCACGCGGCTCCGCCTGTTCCCCGCAGCCAAGGTGGATTCTGGCCAAACTGGGTGTGCCAGCCCAACAGCCCGAAACCCGCCTTGCACGCGCCCGCGTGCACGAACAGAGGAACGAACAGGCCCGCCACCAGCACTGCGACCGCGGCGTGCTTGCCGGCCAGATCGGTGCGGGCCACAAGCCAGGCCACCAGCGCGCCTGCCGGCACGCACATCGCCAGGGTGCGCGCCACTAACAGGCCGGTGTTCCGCAGCAGAGATCCTCCGCGGGGGTCCAAGCTGGCCAGGGCGATGGCCGCCATGGCCGTCCCGATCCCGGCCAGCCAAGGGTAATACCGCTTCATCGCAGAGCCCAACGCAGAGAGGCCTGCCGGCGCGGGAAAGCCGCTGCCTTGCCGGCGCTTCGCAAAGCCTACCTGCGGCCGGGCGCATCGGCAACCGATGTGTTTCCGCCGGCCGATGTGTTCGGGGCCGGCGGTGGGGCGCTCTTGCGATTCTGCAACGGCTCAGCGCCGGTCCCACACAATCCTTTGGGTGTTCATAACCGATGCTTCGGTGGTGGCAAACCTTCTGCGACCCGCCCCGGTCCCAAGCGAGGCCCGTTTACGGGCGTTTCCGCCGCCAGGCGGACCATAGGCCCGGCCTTAAGGCCGGGTTCGGTGACGGTGAGTTCCGATTTCGTGCGCCCCCCTTTCCTCTTTGCCGATGGCCAGGTCAGCCCCCTTCAGGGGGCTCCTCGCTGTGGACGCTTGTGGGCCAAAGCGATGAGACGGGCAAGCGATCGCGCTGCCTGGGGGGCAAGGAGGCCCGTCAACGGGCCTGACAAGGTTACGCTCTAGGGTTAGGGGGGATGAGGGAGCCGGCCCACCCCTTGTACCCGGCGTAAACGCCGGGCCTACTGGCCGCCTGCGGCGGCAAACGCCCGTAAACGGGCGTCGGTCCATTGCCAGCCCCACCGGGCCCTTACAGGCCCGGCTTGTAGCTGGACCCCATCGGGGTGATGGCAAAGGTGCACACCGGGCCCTTACCGGCCCGGCTCCGAGGGCAAGCGGTTGGACCCGATGCCGGGCCATTTCCGACGTTCCACAAGTCCCGTGCCCCGTAACCCTAGCCACTCATTCTAAAATAAGCTCTTATGAACGCCATTGTTGCAGTGTACACGGTACGCGATCGGAAACCGGTAAAGGCACTGCGGCTGCCGCCGACGTGCGGCTTGACACGCCGGGCAGCGGCTGGCAATCTGGCGACATGGCAAGCTGGCGATATGATGTGCTCGGGTTGGGGTGCGTGGCCATCGACGATCTGCTCTTTCTGGCCGAGTACCCCCCGCCCGACGCAAAGGTCCCGGTCCAGCGGCGCGATCGGCAATGCGGGGGCTTGACCGCCACGGCCTTGGTGGCGGCCGCCCGGCAGGGGGCCGCCTGTGCATTCGCCGGGGTGCTGGGTACCGACGAACTTTCGCAATTCGTCCGGCGGCGGTTCGAAGAAGAGGGGATCGACGTGTCGCTGGTGCGCTGGCGGCCTGGCGTGCGGCCCATCCATTCGATCATCCTCGTCGATCAATCGCGGCACACGCGGACCATCGTCTACGACCTCGAAGGGGCGCACGGTGCGGAGCCGGACTGGCCCGAGGAAGACGCCATCCGTGCAAGCCGGGTGCTGTTTGTGGATCACTTTGGCATGGGCGGGATGATCCGGGCCGCGCGGATTGCCCGGGCGGCGGGCATTCCTGTGGTGGCCGATTTGGAAAACCACCAGCACCCGCGGTTCGGCGAGTTGCTCGAGGAGGTGGACCACCTGATCGTGTCGCAGGGGTTTGCAGCACGGCTGACGGGCCGCTCGGACCCTGCCAGGGCTGCGGAGGCGCTTTGGAAAGCGGATCGGCAAGCGGTGGTGGTTACTTGCGGGGCGGAGGGGGGGTGGTATCTCGGCCGCCAGCAGCCTGGGGCGGCCCCGAATTCCGCTGCCCAACGGTACCGGGCGTTTCCCGTGGAGGTGGTCGATACCACCGGGTGCGGCGACGTGTTCCACGGGGCGTATGCGGCGGCTTTGGCCCGGGGCGTGCCGCTGGAGGAGCGCATCCGCTACGCCGCAGCCGCCGCGGCCCTGAAGGCCACGCAGCCGGGGGGACAGGCGGGCATACCCCGGCGAAAAGCCGTCGAGGAGTTCCTCCGCGCCTCAGCGGCGTAGTGCGACCGCTCAGCACTTACGCGGCAAGTCGGAGCAGGGAGCGGGCTTGGGGGTCGAAAGCCAAATGACGAATGTCGAATGACCAATGACCAAGCACCAATGACCAAAGGCCACGTGCACGCCGCAAGAACGAGCCGGCGGGTTTACCGTGGCAGGGCCAGGGGTACCCCATCAGCCTCACCCGCCGTGGTTGGTCATTGGGATTTGGTCATTGGTGCTTCCTTTGTCATTCGTCATTTGACTTTCGACATTCGACATTTGCCGGCGCCGCGTGCGTGCAAAGCACGCACCCTACCTGGTCGTTCGTCATTTGACTTTCGACATTCGGCATTCGCCCCGGGGCGTGCGTGCAAAGCACGCACCTACACGGGCGGTCAGAACAGGGCGCTCAGCCCGCCCAGGAAGCCGTGGGTGGTGCCGCTTAGACCCGTGCCGGCCTCGTCCTGGTAGTCGAAATACGTGTAGCGGAAGTACAGGTCGATCCGCTCGCGGAGGGCGTAATCCACACCGGCGGTGATCCGCGTGGTCTGGACGATCACGTCGGAAAGCGACGGCAGCAGCGTCCAGTCGGGCACGATGGTGTTGCCCGAGGCATCCAGGGCGGTGGCCGGCGCGGGCGGCTGGGCGAAGGCATTCTTGCTGCGGCCCCACTCGATGCCGCCCCGCAGGCTGGTGCGGCGGGTCATGGCATACACGGCGCCCAGGTTGACCACCTGGGCCCGGCCGCCGTAGCTCCACCACCCCTGGGCGGGCTGCGGCTCGACGTAGTTGAAGCCGCCGGTTACATTGTCGTTGTACTGGTCGCCCAGGGTGATGAGCTGGTCGATCCAGTTGGTGTACACCGCGTAGCCGGCCGACAGCGACAGTTTCTGCGTGGGGGCATACCACGCCGAAACCACGATGGGGTAGCTGGTCTCGTCGAAGGCGGTCAGGCGCGGCCCGCTCTCGAACACCGCGTAGGCATTGTTGACGTTCTCGTGCAGCGAGGCATGGGTGCGGTCCTCGATGCCGAAGGTGGCGCTGACCAGGAAGTTCTCTTCGGGCATCCAGGTGCCGCCGATCTCGATGCGGTGCTCCTGCTCGGGCTGGTTCGTGTTGACATCGCCGTTGGTAGCCCGCACGCCGAAGATGGGGTCTTCGATGAACCGCACCCGGTAGCGGAGGAAGGTATCCCACGACGCCGACCACCGCATGGCAGTGGTGGCCTGGATCTCATGGAAGATGGTCGAAGGCTGGAAGAAGGACCGGCCGCCGCTGTTTTCGATCTCATACTCGGCAAAGGCGCGGTCCAAGAGGTTGTACTCGTAGCCGCCGTTGAACGACAGCCCGCGGGGCAGGTTCCAGCCCGACTCCCAGGGCTTCCAGCGGGCCTTGATGCCGCCGGCCGTGCGTTCGTAATTGACGGGGTGGTGGTAGTCGGCGATGCTATCGCCGCCCTGCACCAGGCTGCTTTCGGGGAAGGTGGTGGGCAGCCGGTTGTGCTCGTTGGTCCGCTTGCCGTAGCCGGTTACCGCCACACCATCGACGGCGTCGTTGGTCACGCGGAGGTCGAAGCCGTTGAAGTACCGGTGCGTGCCGCGGAACTCGTTTTTCGTGTTGCCGATGTAGGCCAGGCCGTTGAACTTCGAGTAGTCGGTCAGGTCGGCCCCGATCTTCAGGCGGTCGATTTCCGTGTAGTTCT
>JBBIQF010000410.1:0-6087 GCA_037442445.1 Planctomycetaceae bacterium | reverse complement strand
GCATCACCCTATCGGCAGGCGCGACCGCAGTACGCTTGGAGCCCAACGGCCGGTTGCGCATTCCGCTTGTGGCGGCGGTGGCCGGCCAGCCGGCTGTGGGCGAACATCCCTATCGCCTGCGCCTGGTGGGCCGGGACGGAGCCGCCGTTTTGGAGCGCACCGGGAAGGTGGAATACCTGGGTCGCCGCGGCCGGGTGGTCTTGAACCCCGTGGAGGATGCCTCGGTCAGCCGAAGATATCCGGCGCAGAACCGGGCCTCGGCCACGGAACTGATCGTCGATGGCGGCAACCAGAAGATGGGCGATTCCGACCACGCCCTGGCGTATCTGAAGTTCCGCCTGGCGCTGGCCGGCAAGCCGGTGGCCGCCCGGCTGCGACTGTACAACGCCGGCAATCCGAGCGGCAGTGCCGGCCGCGTGTGCTTGGCCGAAGGCCCCTGGAGCGAAACCGGCATTACCTACGCCAATCGTCCCCGGGTGGGGCGGGAATTGGCGACCTTGGGGGCCGTGGCCGAGCGGCAAATGGTCGAACGCCCCATTCCCGTAGAGTACCTGGCCGGCAGCGAGCTGAGCCTGGTGATCGAACCCACGAGTACCGATGGGGTGGACTACTTTAGCCGCGAGGGCCAAAAGCCGCCCGAGTTGATCGTGGAGTACGAGTTGCCCTAGCCTATCCGCGACGCCACAAGATGGCATCCAGCGACAGGCCGCCCGCTCCCACGATTCCCAAAAACAGCAAGCCCAGCCACATCGACATATCGGTACGGGCCTCGTGCACCATCCCCCAGAAGCCGTAATTGGACACGTTGGGCAGGGAGAAAAGCCAATATCCCCGGCCCAAGAGAATGGGCACCTTCGTCGACACGATGGCCACCGAGATATTGATGAAAAGCGGAATGGCCGCCAGCCGGGTAAGCAGGCCCAGCAGCACGAGGCTGCCGCAAACGATCTCCACCACGGCCACGAACGGCCCCAGGATTTCCGGGCTGGGAATGCCGATTCGGGCGAACCGGCCGGCCCCCAGTGCCTCCGGATAGAGGAACTTCTGGATGCCCTCGGCCAAGAATATCCCGCCCACCATGAGACGGACCAGCACCGTCGATTTCGGGGCCGACGTGGCAAGCAGGCGGTGCACCAGGGCTGCGGCCATCGAGTTACTTCCGGGCGGTGAACTGCGCAAGGTCGTAGATGCCGAAATGCTTTTCGATGCCGGCCACGCGGTCCACGATTTCCTCGAAGCCGCTGGCGCCGAAAAGCTGGTGCTCCCGCCGCTCGAAATCCTCGCCCAATGCACTGTATTCGTGGGGGCTGACGATCTCGCGGAACGCGGGGAACAACACGGTATCCTCCCGGGCTTCGTGGGGATTGAACATGCGGATGAACAGCCGCAGGGCTTCGGCCAGTTGGCGGCGATCGTCGGGCGACTTCACGGCCTGCGGGGTGGCCAGTCGAAGGGTGATGTCGGTCAGCCGCCGCCCCGCCCGATGTTGCTCCAAGAGCACGTCCACCAGGTCCACCAGCTTGTTGGCCTTCTTGAAACGCGGAAAGAGGTAATCCTCTTCCAGCTTGCCGTGGTAATCCTCGATGAAGTCGCGGACGATGCGGGCGGCATCGGCCAAGGGCTTGGGCGGCACGTCTTGGCCCGCTTCGAGCCGGTGCACCGCCTCGTCATAGACCAGCAAGATGCGTTTGAGAACCCCGTGCTCACGCATGAGGTCTTCGGCGGGCGTGACCTCTTCCTCGGGGTGGGGTGGCTTGCCCGCTTCGCCCGATGCGCCCGCAGGGGGTTGGGCCGGCGCTCGAGCCCACCCGCGCGACAGCCGGGTTGCCAGGCCCGCCAGGCCCAGGCCGGCCCCGGCCACGACCAGTTTCCGGCGCGCTGCTCTCACAGGGCACCTCCTTTGCTAGCAACGTATTGTATGCCCGGGGGCAACGCCCCCCTAAATCCGAGCCGCGACCACATGGGAGCGGACCTCCAAACCGAGCCGCGACCGCAAGCCGGCGCTCCCGTCTGGCGCCGCCTTGCCAGCCGCGGGTGGGCTGCCCGCGCTCCGCCGCGCTGCGGCGCCAGGGCACGCTGCTCCGCCAACGGCATGGCCAAGGTGCACAAGACACGGCCCAAAGGCCAGCACGACCACGAAACACGCTGGACGCGACGGAGCGGGGCGGACGCGACGGAGCGCGTCCCTCCAGGCATGGAGGGCCACGCTCCGTCGTGGCCCGGAAGGACGCCTCCGGTGTCCTGTGCCGCAGGAGCCCCCGGGTGGTCGAACCAACGCAGATAATCATGGGGTGGGAGCCCGGACGCCCCGGAAAACTTGAAAACTTTGCGTGGCTGGGGGGAATGGCGAACCCCCCAAAGGCCTAACGCCTCGCCCGCCGACGAGTTTCGCACAACGCCACCGGCTCTCTTGGGGTAACCCCCCTTCCCTTGAAGCCGCCGGCTTGGCACAATACCAGCCGCATCGGGCTACACGTGCATGGCAGGGCACGCGTTTACAGATCGGACTCGCACCGTCCTGCACATCGGCCATGATGGTCAAGCCTCGTGCCATCGCCCTGTTTTCCGGCGGCCTGGATAGCGCCCTGGCTGTGCGCTTGCTCCAGGAGCAGGGGTTCGAGGTCGAGGGGCTTCACGTGCGGACCCTGTTTGCCTGCTGCCAGTCGCCGGCGGCAACTCTGGCCCAGCAACTGGGTATTTCGCTGCACGTCGTCTCGGTGGGCGAGGACTATTTGGGATTGATCCGCCGGCCGCGGTACGGCTACGGCAAGGGGATGAACCCGTGCGTGGACTGCCGCATCTACATGGCCCGGCTGGCCCGGCGGCTCATGGAGCAGCGCCAGGCCGAGCTGGTCATTTCCGGCGAGGTGCTGGGCCAACGGAACATGAGCCAGAAGCGGGTCGATCTGGAGATCATCGCCCGGGAATCGGGCCTGGAAGGCCGGCTGCTCCGGCCGCTTTCGGCCCGCCGCTTGCCGCCGACGATCGCGGAAGACACCGGTCTGGTGGACCGCCAGCAACTGGGCGACTTTGCCGGGCGCAGCCGCAAGCCGCAACTGGCCCTGGCCCGCCGGTTCGGTTTGGTGAATGTTCCCTCGCCTTCATCGGGTTGCGCCTTGGCCGACGTGCGGTTTGCCCGCCGGGTCCGCGACCTGATCGCACACCACCGTTGCCCCTCCTGGGCCGACTTTCGCTTGCTGCGGATCGGCCGGCATGTGCGGCTCGATGCCCAGACCAAAGTGGTGTTGGGGCGCAATGCGGTGCAGAACCGGGCGCTGGAGGGGCTGGCCTTAGCGCCGGAACTGGGGAGGCCCGGCTTGACAGTGCCGGCCGACTTTCCCGGCCCAAGTGCCTTGATTGTCGGCCCGGTCACGGAGCGCGTCGCGGGGCGTGTCGGGGCCCTCGTGCTGCAGTTGGCCCGGCGGAACCAGCCGGGCACCCTTCGCCTGATCACCGCCGAGCATCCCGCCGGCCGGGTCTTCCGGGCCGAGCCTCGGCCGGCCGGGACGCTTGCCGGCCCAGAATCGTCCGCGGAGTTTCTCTGATGCGACCTTGCGTACTGGCCCTGGTGGCATGGTGTGCGATAGCCCCGCTGGCCACGCCCGCAGAGCTGCCCGATATCCCGGCAGAGCCCGCCCAAGACGCGGTCATGGCCCCGCCCGAGGAATTGGCCCAAATGGGCGACTGGGCGAGCCTGGCCTTTCTGAACCAGTGGCCCCCAGGGCGCAAGCCGCCGGTGGTCGTGCAGTGCCGCCGGCAGGATCACAGTGTGTTGCGGTTCGGCCAGTCTTGCATGGAGACGCCCCTGCGCATTGGCACTCGCCAATACCCGCACGGTTTAGGCACCCACGCTAATAGCGTGATCGCCGTCGAGCTGCCTCCCAAGGCCAAGCTGTTCCGCGCGTGGGTCGGCATCGACAACAACGAGGATACCCAGGGCCGGTTCGGCTCGGCCGTGTTCAGCGCCGAGATCAACGGCAAGGAAGTATTCCGCAGCCCCGTATGCAAGGGGGGCGAGGAAGCCCGGCCGGTCGAGGTGCCCCTCCCGCCAGGCACCGGCGAACTGATACTGAAGGTAGATACCACGGCCGATGGCCCCTCGCACGACCAGGCCAACTGGGCCGATGCCCAGGTGGTGCTCGAGGATGGCCGAGTGGTGTGGCTCGACGAGGGGCAGCCTTCGGGCCTGATCGGGCCGGCCATTCCGTTTTCGTTCCGCTATGGCCAGGCGGATTCCGCCACGCTGCTTGCCCAATGGCCGCGAACGGTGCGCACCACCGAGGCGCCGGATGGCCGGCGCCACGAGGTCACTTGGACCGACCCGGCCACGGGTCTGGCGGTCGAGGCGGCGGTACGGGTATTCCGGCAGTTTCCCGCGGTGGAGTGGGTGGTGTACTTCGAGAATCGGGGGCAGAAAGACACGCCCATCCTGGCCGATATCCAGGCGCTGGATGTGCAGCTTCGCACGGGGTGGGTGCGGCGGCCGGCCCAACTCCACGGGCTGGTGGGCGACGTATGCGGCGAGCGGTCGTTCTTGCCCCAAACCAGCTTGCTGGAGCCGGGCCGCCCCCTGGTGCTTTCCCCCGCTGGCGGCCGGCCCTCCAACGGCGCATTTCCCTTCTTCAACGTGCAGTACGGCCAGGAGGGGGTGATTGTGGCCATCGGCTGGTCTGGCCAATGGGCCGCTTCGCTGGCTCGGGCGGAAACCGGTCCCACCCGGCTGCGGGCCGGCATGGAGCGGACCCACCTGCGCCTGCATCCCGGTGAGCGCATCCGCACCCCGCGGATCGTGCTGTTGCCCTGGAAAGGCGATCGGCTGGCCGCCCACAACCGCTGGCGCCGCCTGATGCTTTTCCATTACGTGCCGCGCGTCGAAGGCCGGCCGCTGCGATTGCCCATCGCCCTGCAATGTTTCGACCGGTATAGCTGGACGCGGCCCGAGTGGGCCACCGAGGCCGGCCAGTTCGCTGCCGTCCGCGCTGCCGCCGCTTTGGGCTGCGATACCTATTGGCTGGACGCCGCCTGGTTCGAGGGCGGTTTCCCCAACGGGGTGGGCAATTGGACCGTCAAACCCAAGGAGTTCCCCCGCGGGCTGAAGCCCATGAGCGACGCCTGCCACGCCCTGGGCCTGAAGTTCGTGCTCTGGTTCGAGCCGGAACGAGTCGCCCCCGGCACCCGCATCGCCCGCGAGCATCCCCAGTTCGTGTTCGGCCCTCAGGGGGGCCTATTTCGCCTGGATGACCCGGCGGCCCGAGCCTTCCTGGCCGACCTGCTCGGCAAGTGCATCGCCGAGTTCGGCATCGACGTGTATCGCAACGACTTCAACATCGACCCCCTGGAGTACTGGCGGCGCAACGACCCGCCCGACCGCCAGGGCATTACCGAAATCCGCTATGTCGAAGGGCATTACGCGTTGTGGGATAAGCTCCTTGCCGGCCGGCCGGGTCTGTGGATCGACAATTGTGCCAGCGGCGGCCGGCGCATCGACCTGGAAACTTGCTCGCGATCGGTGCCCTTGTGGCGGAGCGACACGAGTTGTTCGCCCGGCCATGCCGAATGGGACCAGACCCAGACCTTGGGGCTAAGCCTCTATGTGCCGCTGTTCACCGCTTGTGCGTGGTCTCCCGAGGCGTACGTGCTGCGCAGCGCCGCCACAGGGGGCGCCATCTGCCAGTTCGACTATTTGGATCCGAAGTTCCCGGTCGAAAAGGCCAAGGCCGCCCTGGCCGAAATCCGCGAGAACCAGAAATACTGGTACGGCGACTTCTATCCTCTGACGCCTGCCACGACCGAGGCCGAGCATTGGGCCGCCTGGCAACTCCACCGGCCCGACCTCCAGGCCGGCATCGTGCTGGCCTTCCGGCGGAGCCGATGCCCCTATCCCGCGCTGATGGTCGGCCTGCACGCCGTGGAGCCGCAGGCCACCTACGCGGTCCAGTGGATCGGCGAGGACCGCACGGTAGTCGCCGAGACGCGGACCGGCCGGCAACTGGCCGAGGACCTGGAACTGCATCTTCCCCAGCGGGGCACCAGTTTGTTACTGCGATACCGCCGCTTAGGACCTTAAGCCCCGCCGGCCATGCTCAA
>JBBIQF010000409.1:0-6106 GCA_037442445.1 Planctomycetaceae bacterium | reverse complement strand
GACCAGCACCAGCAGGTCGTCGGCCAGAGGCAAACCCGCCAGGCCCCAGTTGAACCGAATCAGCCGCACCCATCCCACGCCGTGCAGAACCAGGCCGGCCGTGCCCAGCCACACCAGCACGTGAATACCGCGCCACAGGCGCAGGCGCCGGCAGACGGTCCCGGGAAGCCGGCCATGCCGCAGGCGGCCCACGGTGGACCGCGCAATATAGCCTGCCAAAAGCGGCGCAGGCAGCATGGCCACCAGCGACAACATCACCCGCAGCCCCGGATCGTGGACCGGCTCGCCCGGGCTATGCTCCGAAATGGCAAGCGCCGCCAGAACGGCAACAATCAACAGGAAATGCATCGGCCCGCGTTCCCGAGGCTCCGGGCAATGCTTGCCCGTTTGTTATCATCCATCCTACTTGCCGCCCCGCGGCGGCTCAAGCGCCAGCCACTCGGCCGGGTTTTTCGCTTTGCTGCGCCTTGTGGCCCGGCTGGGGATCCAGCAAAGAAGCTCGAATGCACCTAGGTCCACAGATTCCGGTCCAGTACGCGGTAGTTGATGGCCTCGGTCAGGTGGACCGGCAGGATCCGCGGGCTTTGGTCGAGATCGGCGATGGTGCGGGCGGTGCGGAGGATCTTATCGTGGGCCCGCGCCGAAAGGCCCATCTCGCTCATTGCCGCCCGCAGCAGGCTCATCCCCTCCTCGTCGAGCTTGCAGAACTGCCGGATTTGCCGGTGGGTCATGTCGGCGTTGTGGCGGGTCGCCGTGCCGCGGAAGCGTTCGGCCTGGATGGCCCGGGCGGCCATGACCTGCTGCCGCATCTCGGCGCTGGAGGTGCCGGGGGCGCCGCCCGCCAGCTCGCGGAACGGCACGGCCGGAACCTCGATGTGGATGTCGATCCGATCCACCAGCGGCCCGCTGATCTTGGACATGTACTTTTCCACCTGCGGCGGCGTGCAATGGCAGTTGCGCCGGGGATCGCCCCGGTAGCCGCACGGGCAGGGGTTCAGCGCAGCGATGAGCATGAAATTGGCCGGAAACGTGGTACTCGATTGGGCCCGGCTGATGGTGACCGTGCCGTCTTCCAGCGGCTGGCGAAGCACCTCCAGCGTCTGGCGGTTGAACTCGGGCAGCTCATCCAGAAACAGCACGCCGTTGTGCGAGAGCGAGATTTCGCCCGGCGTGGGTATCGAGCCGCCGCCGACCAGCCCGGCATTGCTGATCGTGTGGTGGGGCGCGCGGAACGGCCGGATGGCCAGAAGTGGCTGCCCCGGCTTCAGACGCCCCACGGCACTATAGATGCGGGTGGTCTCGATCGATTCGGCCGGCGACAGATCCGGCAGAATGGTGGGGACCCGCTTGGCCAGCATGGTCTTTCCCGAGCCGGGCGGGCCGACCATCAAGAGATTGTGCCCGCCCGCGGCGGCCACGGTGATAGCCCGCTTGGCCGTCTCCTGGCCCCGCACGTCGGAAAAATCGACGTCGTAGTGCGCGTAGGTGCGGAACAGGTCGTCGATCCGCGACGGGGCGGGTTCGATCTCGATCTGGCCGCTCAAGAAGGCCACGGCCTGCGCCAGGCTGGCCACGGGAATGACCTCGACGCTTTCGACCACGGCGGCCTCGGCGGCGCTGTCGGCCGAAACCAGCAGGCCGCGCACGCCCTCCTGTGCCGCAGCCGCCATAGCCATCGAAAGCGCCCCTTTGGCCGGCCGCGTGCTCCCATCCAGCGCCAGCTCGCCCACCACCGCGAACTGCTCGAGCCGCTGCGTTTCCATCTGGCCGCTGCCGGCCAGCATTCCCAACGCAATGGCCAGATCGAACGAGGCGGCTTCTTTGGGCAGATCGGCCGGGGCGAGGTTGATGACCACCCGATTCTGCGGCCGCTGGAATCCCGAGTTCACGATGGCCCGCTCGACCCGATGCGTGCTCTCCTTGACCGCCGCCTCGGGAAGCCCCACCAGCACGGTCTTGGGCAATCCGGCGGGCGAGACATCGACCTCGACTTCCACCGGCACCGCATCGATGCCCAACAGCGAAAAGGTCTTGAGCTTGGCAAGCATGGGCAAGACTGCCCCATCGAGTCGGCGCCTGGCGAGGCTGGTAGCAGCAAGGGGCACGGCCCGACCGGCGGGCCCACCCGCCTTATTCTCGGCCCCGGCAGGCCCGCTGGCAAGTCCCTTGGCGAATGTCGAAAGCCAAATGTCGAAGGACCAAGTACCAATGACCAAGCACCAATGACCAATCCGGCCCGGCAAACCGAGCCGCTTCGTACTTCGTGCTCCCCGCTCCCTGCCACTACCCCGGCGGCTCGTTCCTGCTGTGCGTACAACGCACACAGGCTCCGCGCTTATAGCGCCTGCTTATTGGTCATTGGTACTTGGTACTTGGTACTTGGTCATTGGTACTTGGCCGCTGGGCATTCGCCATTTGGCATTCGCCATGGGCCGCTTGTGCACCCTGCTTTTCCCCTCAGTGCATCTCGGCGGCCACGGTGCCGATCCCTGGCCGGTAGAAATTGAACTGCACATTGGGGTGGTCGGCCAGAAGCGACATGGGCACGGCCGAGTCGGCAATCCGCTTGGAAATCATAAGCGTGGTCAGCCTCATGCCGAAGGGGTTATCGTGCATCCCGGCCTGCCAGATGGAGACCTTTTCGGCCTTCCAGGTTTCGACCGGGCCCACGGTGGCCGCCTTGGTGGGCACCAAAGCGACGTGGCCCCCGCCCGAGGTGCGGGCGTTCTGGATGATGGTCATGGGATGAAGATCGGTCACCCGGGTGGCCAGTTTGCGGTATTCTTCCGGGGGCGGCGGCTCGTCTTGGTACGGGCTCTTGCGGCGCGGCGGATCGTTGAAGGCCCAGTGTTTGACCTCGCCCTGGCCGCCCTGCATGATCGCGCAGCGAATCTGGTCGTAGCTCTTGGAATATGCCTCCAGGTCGCCGGTGGGGAAATGGAGGTGGTCGTCGGGCATGCGGAGTTTGGGCTTGATGCGGCGGAAGCACAGCTCCAGGTCGGCCTTGGCGAAGCTCAGGGGATGGGTGATGGGAACGGGCTGGCCCGCTTCGTCCACCCACTCGTCCATGCCCCAGAAGTGCGCGCTGCGCACATCGAGGTCCAGGTCGTTGACGATGCGGGCCACCAGCGGCAGTTGTTCGGTCGGGCCGATAGGCCCGCAGATGCCCACCGGGTTGTCCTCGGTCGATTGCCTCCAGGCCTGGATGTACTCCAAGGCTTCGGCCAGGTAGAACTCCTCCAGGGTGTCGTACATCACCACCTGGAAGCCTGGCCGCGATAGCTTGACCATATCCTCGGGGGTCAGCCGGGCGGCATCTTCCAGGATTTCGGAGTCCAGGGTGGTGTAATCCCACCAATCGGGCGCTACCTTGCTCAGGGGGCGTGCCATGGCGAAGCTCTCCTACCAGGGTCCAAAAAGGTTCAGGGATTCGCAGAAGCGATCGGGCCGCAGCGCTTGCACAAGGCGGTCCCTGTACCGGTCGGTTGCGGGTTCGGCCGCTTGGGCTACGCGCCGGGCCGGGAGAATAATTGTGCCAGCAAGTCCTCCTTGGGATAGGCATGTCCGCGATGCTGGACGAAGGCCTCGGCGGCGGGCCGTCCGATCTCGCTGCCCCGCATCGCGGCATGGCGGCGCATGGCCTCGAGGTATTCGTCCATGCCGTGGTGGGCCAGGAGCCAGTCGCGCTGGCTGGCATGGCAGGCCAGCATTTCCGCCTTGCGCTCGAGCTGGGCGGTGATCTCGACGTAGGTGGTGGGCTGCACGCGCCGGCCCAGGGGGTCGATCCCCTCGATAGGGTCGCAGTAATAGAGGTAGGGAACGCCGGACCCCTCGGCCACCGGAAACGCCGAGACGTTGGGGGCCGCGTACAGGAAGCTGGCGGCCCGGGCCAGCAGCGAAGCCTGCTCGTGGTCGATCATGTAATCCTGCGGGGCGTGGGTGAACACCAAAGCCGGTGCCACGCGGCGGAACAGGTCATAGGCCTTCTGGAGCGTGGGCTTGTCGTACACGATGAAGCCATCGCGCTCGTCGAGGCAGTGATAGGTGCCGCCGACTTTGGCCGCAGCCGCAGCCGCCTCGCGGGTCCGCCGGCTGCTGATGTCCCAGCGGTTCTCCGTTGCCGTGCCGCAATCCCCCGGGGCACAGGTGGCGATGTGGATGGCCCAGCCGGCATCGGCCAGCCGGATCAGCGTGCCGGCGCAAAGGATTTCGGCATCGTCGGGATGGGCCATGAAGGCTAGCACAGTGCGGTTTTCAGGCGCAGGCATATCCCACCATGAATCCGCTCGGGTGGCGAGGGGCTAACCCGGCGCGGACCTGTGCGGAACAGGCCGCCCAGGCCCCCCTTTCTCCTCCGCGGGCAGACAGGGTTGGCAGTTGGGAAAAACATCGTGGCCGCCGGGAAAGCCCGCCGGCCAGGTCCACGCTTCCCTGCGACACGCGGTTCCATGGCGGCTTAGTATAGGCATCGTTCCCGGGACCGCAACAGGGGGCCCACGGCCGGTCCGCACCACTTGCATCCGCCACGCGAGTTGCGCAAGGTAGTGGTAAGCCCGGCCGGCGCCGGGACCGGCCGGCAGCATGGCAGGCGGGTCGAGCTTCTCTTGCCTGCCTGTGCAGCATTCCCGCCAATATGGAGCACCCCCCATGATCGACGGAAAACTCGGCCTTGCCATCCACGGCGCAGGCCAGGTGGCTTACGCCCACGCTGCAAGCTGGCTGAAGAATCCCCAAGTGAAGATCGTCTCGATCAGCAGCCGGCGCCGTGAAAGCGCCGAGCGCTTGGCCCGCAAGTTCTGCCTGGACTGCACCATCTACGACGATTTCGAGCAGGTGCTCCGGGACGACCGGGTGGACATCGTCAACCTCAGCGGCCCCAACGATGTGCATACCCCCCAGGGCATCGCTGCCGCCAGGGCCGGAAAGCACATCCTCATCGAAAAACCCATGTGCCTGTCGATGGACGAGAACCGGGCGCTGCGCGAGGCGGTAGCCCGGGCAGGGGTGCGGAGCGTCGTGAGTTTCGTGCTCCGCTGGAACCCGCTGTTCCAGAACCTCAAGGCCCTTTTGGCCGCCGGGGCCGTGGGCCGGCTGTTCTACATCGAGGTCGATTACTGGCACGGGCTGGGGCGGTGGTGGACGGGCTGGCCCTGGGGCCACACCAAAGCCGCTGGCGGCAGCGCCATGCTCTTGGGCGGCTGCCATGCCGTGGATGCCATCCGCTGGTTCTCCGGCCGCGAAGTGGTCGAAGTGGCCGCCTTCAGCAATAACATCAAGAACACCTTCGAGTTCGACGCCAACGTCGTGGCCATCCTCCGTTTCGACGACGGCTCGATCGGAAAGACCTCGGCCCTGTTCGATGCGGAAATCCCCTACGCCTTCAACATCGATCTGGTGGGGACCGAGGGGAGCCTCCGCGACAACCGCATCTGGAGCAAGCCCCTGCTGCCGGGGCAGACCGGCTGGACGACCATGCAAACCATCCTGCCCGACTCGGGTGCGGTGGAGCATCACCCCTTCGATGCCGAGGTGAACCACCTGGTCGATTGCATCCTCCAAGGCAAGGAGTCGCACTGCAACATCGCCGACGCCTACCACACCCACGAGGTGTGCATCGCCATCGACCGCTCACTGGCCCTGGGGGGCAAGCCGGTGCGCCTGCCGCTGGATTGACGCCCGGGGCCCCTTGCCGCCACGCCGCGCAGCCCGCGGCGAGGTGCCGGGCACTCACCGCTCGGCAGGCGCCGGCCGAACGCGGAATGCTTGCGCCGGCTCGCCGGGGATTTCCGGCAGCGGTTCAAGCACCCCGGCCCGGACCAGTTCCTGGAACACGGCCGGCTCCGCGAAATCCCAGCGGCCGTACCCCGTGCGCCGGTACCGCTGAATCTCGCCCCAATGGACGAACACATGTGTGATGCCCTGGGCCCAGAGGGCCTGGTGGACCTCGTGCGGCGTGCGGCCCTGGATGAGCCGCTCGAAGATCGAATCGTCGAGCCACGTGTTATACAGCACCGGCATTTCCAGGTCGAAGACCTGGGCGTCTCCCACCATCAGCACCCGGCCATCGCGGGCGTGCCGGTTCAGATAGCGATGCCACGGCTGCACC
>JBBIQF010000408.1:5022-6113 GCA_037442445.1 Planctomycetaceae bacterium | reverse complement strand
AGCATACCCTACCGGCTGGCGGTGGAAAAGGCACCCCCCGGGGTGCGGCAGGCCCTTTTCTTGCCGGGGCATGGCGCGCAAAGGCCGCGGCCCGGCCCTTGCACGGGTACTTTACTGATGGCAGAAGATCGCCCCAATCGGCAAGCCTAGGGCGCAGGCGTGAACTGCCCAAGGGCTACACGCCGAACTCCGGCCGGCGTTTCGCCAACTGGTTCTGCAGCCGCTGGACGATGGCGCTGTGCATCTGGCTGACGCGGCTCTCGGAGAGATCAAGACTCGCTCAGGTCGAGGGTCGCGCCGATTTCCTTCATCGTCAGTTCTTCGTAGTAGTAGAGGATGATGATCAGGCGCTCGTTGCGGTTGAGGCCCTTGGTGACCAGGCGCATCAGGTCGGCCTTCTGGATGCGCTTGGTGGGGTCTTCGCCTTTCTTGTCTTCCAGGATGTCGATCTCGCGGACATCCTTGTAGCTGTCGGTTTCGTACCACTTCTTGTTGAGGCTGATGAGGTTCACCGCGCTGGCGTCGAGCATCATTTTTTCCAGCTCTTCGGTGGTGACCCCCAGTTCTTCGGCCAGTTCGTTTTCGGTGGGCTGGCGGCCGAGGCGGGCTTCGAGCGTCTTCTGGGCCTCGTTGAGCTTGCTGGCCTTGGACCGCACCAGGCGGGGCACCCAGTCCATGGTGCGGAGTTCATCGAGCATGGCCCCGCGGATGCGGGGGACGCAATAGGTCTCGAACTTCACCCCCCGCGACAAGTCGAAAGCGTCGATGGCATCCATCAGCCCGAAGACGCCGGCGGAGACCAGATCGTCCAGCTCGACGCCCTCGGGCAGCCGGGCCCAGATCCGTTCGGCGTTGTACTTGACCAACGGCAAATAGATCTCGACCAGGCGATTGCGCAGCTCTTGGTTGGTGGGATCTTTCTTGAACTCGATCCACAATTGCTCCACATCTTCCGGAGCAACAACGGTTGCCATGCATTCCTCCCTGACGGCGCTTCAATGCACCGGAGCTACGAGTTCCCTCTCGGCATCGGTAAGGGGGTGGGCATTACGGGGTGGGGGGGCGTTGCGCGCTCGGCGGGGGTGCCATCC
>JBBIQF010000408.1:0-5012 GCA_037442445.1 Planctomycetaceae bacterium | reverse complement strand
GGGGGGGCGGGGCCCCGGCGGCGGGCGGCCCTGGACGCGGGCCCGGCCGGGTGGCGCGCGCGGCGGGGGTGCCATCCGTGCCCGCAGCGCATCCTCGAGGATTGCGGCGGCGATCCGGCCGGCAACGTATCCCACCGCGGCGAACACCCACAGGGCCACCACGGCGGATTCCAAGGTGAACTCCGCCGATCGGCCGTGCAGCACGCCATGCGCGACCGTCGTCAGCATTGCCAGGGGACCAAGGATTCCGGCGTAGGTTCGCGCCACAACCCACTCCCGGGCAGCCGTCATAACCGATGCATCCGGTGCAATTTAACATACCGCTGGCTGCCCAGATTGTTTCTTATGATCGGCTCGCCCTACGTCCGGCTTGAGGTGTTTTTTCACCCGGGCTGACCCCGTTTGGCAACGGCCGGTCGCGAAAGTTCCGAATACGCCCGATCTTCCGCCGGGGCGGGCTTCCCGAGCGGGGTGGAAACAAGCCGCCCGGCGATGCGTTCCAACTGCCGCGCAGGCCGGCTCCGCGGCGCCGATAGGGCCAGGGGCTGCCCCAGCGCCACTGCGGTGGGGAGGGCCCGGTCGCGCACCACCCATCCGGCCAGTTCCAGCCGGCATCCCAGGAACCGCCGGCAGGCCCGCTGCAACCGGTGGTGCACGTCGGCGGCCTGGCGGCCTGAGTCCGCGGCGTTGACGATCAGCCCAAGCACCGGCGGTTCCTCGCCATGGCACAGGGCCTTGATGGCGGCGTAGGTGTCCAAGATGGCCGGCACCTCGGGGGTGGTTACCCACAACACCGCCGCAACGGCCCCCCGCAGCGCCTGCCAGCCCGTGGCGCGATTGCCGGCGTCGAGCAAGACCCAATCGGGCGAAGGTGTTTGTTCGGCCAGCCGGGCGAGCAATCTTGGCCAGATATCGTCCGCCCGGCGATAGCGGCATAAGGCGGCCGGCTCTCCAAAAAGCACATGGAGCCCGCACGGCCCTTGCGCCAGGGCGTGCCCCACTTCGGCCCGGCCGTCCAGCGCCTCGGCGAGGCTCGCGTTTGGAACAAGCCCGCACATGGCGGCGATATCGGGGGCGTCGGGGTCGGCATCGACCAAGAGGGTGGACTGGCCGCGGCGGGCCAAGGCCACGGCCAGGTTCAGCGCGATCGTGCTCGTGCCCACGCCGCCCTTGCCACCGGCCACGGCCAGCCGCCGCGCCTGGCCGGCGCCGCTCGCTGGGGGCGAAAGCGCCTCCGAGGCCATCAGCCGCAAACGGTGCGCCTGATCGATGCGGATCATGGAAACGCCCTTCCCGGCCGCGGATGGCTCCTTACCCTCGGCTGACGCTTTCCAGGCCCAGGATGAGCCGCGCCACGCGGGCAGGCTCGGCCACCTCGATATCTTCGGGCACGTTCTGGCCATTGGTCAGATAAGCCAGGGGCAGCCGGCTGTGGCGGATCACGGGCACCAGGCCGCCCAGGCTGGTGGCCTCGTCGAGCTTGGTGAACACCAGCCCCGTGGTACCTACGGGCGCAAAACGCTCGGCCGTCTGGACCAGCGTCTTGGCCGCCCCCACCGCGCTGAGGACCAGATACACTTCGTCGGCCCCCGCCTCGCTCAGAAACGCCCGCAACTCCTGGATCTTGATGCCGTCTTTGGGGCTGCGGCCGGCGGTGTCCAAAAGAATCAAATCCAAAGCGTTCATCCGCCGCACCGCATCGCGCATCTCGCGAGGCGTGGAGACGACCTGCATCGGAAGGTCGATGATGTCGGCATAGGTCCGCAACTGCTCGACGGCCGCGATCCGGTACGTATCGACCGTGATCAGCCCCACGCTCCGCTTCTGCTTGAGGCGGTAGATGGCGGCCAGCTTGGCGATGGTGGTCGTCTTGCCGACGCCGGTCGGGCCCACCATCGCCACCAGCCGCCGCCGGCCGGGGGTGATGGGGATGGGCCCCAGGGTGACGATTTCGCTTTCGATCAAGCGGGCGATGCGGGCGCGGAGCAAGACGGGGTCGGCCAGCTCGCTGTCGGAGGCATCCGCCCGCACACGCTCGATCAGTTCCCGCGCCAGGTCTTCATCCAAGTCGGCCTCGATCAGGTCGGTGAAGAGGCGGAACAGGGTTTCGGGCAGATCGCGCTGGCCGCCCCAACGGGTCTGGCGGCACAACTGGCGAACCATGGCCTGCAGCTCGCCAAGCCGGCCTTTGACCTCGTCGGACAGGCCCGCCTGGACCTGCGGAGACCGCGGGTCGGCCCCGGCCGTGCCGGCCGGCTCGTTTGCCGCGGCGGCGATAGGGGAGAACTCGGGGGCGAGGGCCGGCTCGGACCGCTCGGCCAGGCGCGAGGCGGCGCCGGGCAGCCGGCTGGGGACGTTGACCCCGGCCGAGGCGGTGACCTCGATCTGCCGCGCACCGCGGAGCCAGCCCCACCATCCGCCCGCTCGGACCTCGCGGGTGTGGAGCACGGCAGCATCGGGCCCCAGATCGCGCCGCACCATGGCCAGCGCCTCGTACATGCTCGGGGCCCGATAGGTCCTGACATCCATGCTTGCGGTTTCCAGGTCCATCCTGCGGCTCCTGTGTTGCCCGGCCGGCAACCGGCAGGCCGGCCCAAGGTGCCGGCCGGGTTATTTCGTGTCGCTGACCATGGCGGCCGACTCGATCCGCGTATCGCGGGTGATTTCGTTGTAACTGAGGATCACCACGTCCGGCAGATGCGCCTGGGTGATCTGCCGCAAGGCCGCCCGAATGGCCGGGCTGACCAGCACCACCGGCGGGTGGCCCTGGCGCGCCAGTTTCTCCACCGCCGGGGCAAGGGCCCGGCAAATGGCCTCGACCGCGGCCGGCGACATGCGAACGAACAATCCGCGATCCGTATGCTCGACCCCCGCCCGAATCCGGTCCTCAAGCGCCGGGTCCAGCGTCACCACATGCAGCGTGTTGGTGGCATCGCGATAGCGGGAACAAAGGGTGCGGGCCAGGCGGGCGCGGACCATCTCGGTCAGCACGATGGGGTCTTTCGTGCGCCCCGCATGGTCGCCCAAGGCCTCCAGGATCGTCCCCAGTTGCCGGATGGGCACCGACTCGCGCAACAGCATCTGGAGGATTTGCTGGACCTCGGCCACCTTCATCTGGCCGGGAACCAGTTCCTCGACCACGGCGGGCGAGGTTTTCTTCAGCTCCTCCAAGAGGTGCTTGGTGGCATCGCGGGTGAGGATTTCATCGGCATGGCGGCGGATGGTTTCGGTCAGGTGGGTGGCGATCACCGCGCCCGGCTCGACCACGGTATAGCCGAACATCTCGGCCTGCTCGCGCTGCGCGGGTGCTATCCACAAGGCCGGTGTGCCGAAAGCCGGCTCGCGGGTCGGCTCGCCCGGCACCTTGCCGGTGGTGGTCCCCGAGTCGATGGCCAGCAGCATGTCGGGCCGCACACTGCCCGAGGCCACCGGTAGCCCGCCAATCTTCACCCGGTACTCCTGCTGGTCCAGGCGGAAGTTGTCGCGGATGCGGACTTTGGGCAGGATGATGCCGATCTCGGCCGCCACGTTCTGCCGGATGCGCTGGATGCGCTCCAACAGATCGCCGCCGCGTTTGGGATCGGCCAGCCGGATCAGCCCCACCCCGATCTCCAGCTCCATGGGGTCCACCAGCAAGTAGTCCTCGACGCGCTCGGCGGGGGGCTTGGTTTCTTCGGCCTTTTTTTGGGCCAGTTCGGCCGCCTGCGCCCGGGCGGCACGCCGCGAAAGCACCACCGCCAGCCCCACACACCCCGATGCCAACGCCAAAAGGGGAATGCGGGGCAAATTGGTGAAAATCAGTATCCCCAGAAAACCGCCGGCCACCACCAGCGCCTGCGGGCGCACCAGCAACTGCTTGAGGAACTCCGACGGCAGATTGACCTCGTAGCTGCTCCGCGTGACCAATAACCCCGCAGCCAGCGAAATCAAAAACGCCGGCACTTGGCTCACCAGCCCATCGCCGATGGTGAGCTTGGTGAACACCGAGGCCGCCTGGCTCAGGGGCATGCCGGCTTCGAGCACGCCGATGGCCAGGCCGCCGATGATATTGATCAGCGTGATGATGATACCCGCGATGGCGTCGCCGCGCACGAACTTGCTGGCACCATCCATGGCCCCGAAGAAATCGGCCTGGCGGGTGATCTCCTGGCGGCGGCGCTGGGCTTCGTGCTCGTCGATGATGCCGGCGTTCAGGTCGGCATCGATGGCCATCTGCCGCCCCGGCATCCCGTCCAACGCAAATCGTGCCGCCACTTCGCTGATGCGGGTGGCCCCTTTGGTGATCACCACGAACTGGATGACCACGATGATCACGAAAAGGATAAACCCCACTACGATATCGTCGCCGGCGACGAACTCGCCGAAACTCTGGATCACCCCCCCTGCCGCAGCCATCCCTTCGCTGCCGCCGCGGGTGAGGATCAGCCGGGTGGTGGCTACGTTCAAGACCAACCGCAATAGCGTGGTGGCCAACAATAGCGAGGGAAAGATGCTGAACTCCAGCGGCGTCCTCACATAAACGGTGGTCAAAAGGATCACCACCGCCAAAGTCACGTTGGCCGAAAGCAACAGGTCCATGAGCGCTGCCGGCAGCGGGACGAGGATCACCAGTACACTGGCGATCAACCCGATGGGCAGGATGAAGTCCTGTGCTCGCGCAACGGGACCGGCCGCTACGGTCTGCGGCAATGCGCCTGAGGCCATCCGTGTCTCCGGCACGCAAGGCAAACGGGGATCCGTCCCCGCCAAACCGTTCGGTAGAAGAGTGGGCGGAAAGTACCCGAACCGGGCCCGATTGTCCAGGGCGGTTTGCGGGGCTTATCATCAGTTAGGGGGAGTATTGCCGTCCCCCCCATAGAGGACCCGTGCTGCCACGGATGAAGCGATTGTCCCGCGGAGCAGGGAGCACGGAGCAGGGAGCGCGGAGCGGGGAGCACGGAGCAGGGAGCAGGGAGTACGTAACCGTTCACGGCCCCGGGGTTTTCAAGGGGAAGGCGCGTGCGGGGTGCGGC
>JBBIQF010000407.1:0-6130 GCA_037442445.1 Planctomycetaceae bacterium | reverse complement strand
CAGCGGCATGGATGCGATCACCCAGTAGATCGATAGCTACATCTCGCGGCGTGCGCGGCCCATTCCGCGGGCTTTGGCGGTGGACGGCCTGCGGCACGCCCTGCCCTGGCTGGCCGAGGCGGTGGAAAATGGCAGCAGCCGGCCGGCCCGCGAGCACATGGCCCATGCGGCTTTGGTTTCGGGGATGGCCCTGGCCAACTCGGGGTTGGGCATGGCCCACGGCGTGGCTGCCGCGCTAGGGGTCCATGCCCGCGTCCCCCATGGGGCGGCCTGCGCACTCATGTTGCCTGTGGCGCTGCGGGTGAACATGCCGGCGTGTGCGGAGGACCTGGGCCGGCTGGCCCGCTGGGTGGACGAGCGGTATGTGCCGCTGCCGCTGGCCGAGGCGGCCGAGGCCTTTGCACACGACATCGCCCGGCTGGCCCAGCGCGTGGGCACCCCGTCGCGCCTCTCGCAGGTGGGGGTACGGCCGGACCAGATTCCCGCCATCGTCCGCGACTCTCGCGGCAGCAGCATGAGCGGCAACCCCCGCGATTTGTCCGACGAGGAGTTGACCCGCATCCTCGAAGAAATCCTGTAGCCCCTGGAAATCCCCCGGCGCAAGCCGCCGGGAATCGCTTGGCGCAAGTCTCCGGAAATCCCTCTAGAATCCCTCTAGCCCCACGGCCCGTTGGCCCCTCGAAAACGCCGTGATCCTTTGTGCCGGACTGACCCCTGCGTGGCAACATATCCTGGTTTTCGACCGCTTCCGTTATGGCGAGGTCAATCGGGCCTGCGGGGCGTACTGGTGTGCCTCGGGCAAGGTGTTCAATGCCGCCATCGCGGCGCATCGGCTGGTCGGCCCCAGCCTCGCTTTGGCCCCGGTCGGCGGGCCGATCCGCCCGCAGATCGAAGACGACTTCGCCCGAACCGGCGTCCCCTATCGCTTTGTGGAAACCGCGGCGCCCACCCGGGTTTGCACCACGCTTTTGGACCGCGGCTGCGGGAAAATCACGGAGCTGGTCGAGGATGGCCGGCCCCTTCAGCCCCAAGAACTCCACGCCTTTGCCGAGATGTATTCGGAAGAGGCCGCCCGGGCCAGCGTGGCGGTGCTCATCGGTTCGCTGCCGGCCGGTACCGCCCCCACGTATTACCGCGACCTGCTCCAGCGCACGCCTTGCCCGGCGGTGCTGGACTTTCGCGGCGAGGGGTTGTTGGCGGCGCTTGAGTTGCGCCCGCTGGTGGTCAAACCCAATCGGGAGGAACTGGGGCACACCCTGGGCCGGCCCCTCCACTCGGCCGACGATACCCTGGCCGCGATGCGGCAGTTGGTGGCCCGCGGCGCGCAATGGGTGGTCGTCTCGCACGGGGCGGAGCCGGTGCTGGTGGCCTCGGAGCACGGGGCCTGGGAAGCGTTGCCCCTGCCGGTGGAGCAGGTGGTCAACCCCATCGGTTGCGGCGACGTGATGGCGGCTGCCCTGGCCTGGGCGGTGCGCGCGGGGTGGGACATGCTGGCCGGCGTGCGCCTGGGCATCGCGGCGGCAGCCGCCAATCTGCGCCAACTGTTTCCCGGCCGATTGGATCCCACCGGGGTCTTCGAGGCCGCCGAGCGAGTGGCCCTTCGCAGGCTCGCGTAGTCGTGTTACGCTTGGCAAGCTCGCGTCGCGGCCACGGAGACCGAAAAAGAACCGGGCACCGCGTGGCGCCTCGGCCTTGGGCGAATCCGCGGTGCCCAGTTGGGTGGCTTGCCGGCATCAGGGCCGTGCGCTGGCCTTGTCGGCCGTGGGGAAGTCGTCAGGCACCTTCTGGGTAACTTTGCCCGAGGCCGCCCATTCCGCCCCGCGCTGGAAAGTCACGATGAAGGCCACGCTGCGCAGCTCTTTGGCCGTGTGGCCCAGGGCCTGGAAGAACACCCGGCCCTTGCCGTACTGGACGGTGAACAGCACGGGCTCGTGCTCGTCGGAGCCGCCTTTTTCCTTGGGGGCGAAGGCGGTGGCCAGTACGGTGAGGTTCTTGGCCGGCCCGCGGAGCCAGCCGTAAAGCTCGTCCTCGACGTGCATAAATGCGCTGGGCAGGCCGCGGGTGATGGGGTGATTAGGCTCGCGCACCACGATTTGGAAAGCCTGGGCCGGCCCGTGCCCCCCCACGATGGCCACCTTGCCCTTAGGGGTGTCGCGGAGGTCGTACTTGCCCGGCGTCTCTTGGCGCACCACCTTGCCGTCACGCCAGCGGACATAGACGCCGGCATCTGCGGTCCGGCCGCCCCAGCCCCCCAAGCCGATGATCTCGTTGTACTCCTTCCACTTGGGGAAGGCGGCGCACGCGAAGTGATACACCACTACCCCGCCGCCGTTTTTGACGTATTTGACGAAATCCTCTTGCGTGGCGGCAGGCCAATCGTCGCCTTGGTAATTGAGTACCACGAGCTGATAATCGGAGAACCGGGGGCGGAACCCGCTCATGTCCTGGCCCCGCGGGGGCGAGGTGGCCACGTCCACGGAAAACAGGCCCGTTTCTTCCAGAAGTTTCTTGAGTACCGGGGTGGTCTCTTTCCAGTTGTGGGCGTTTTGCCCATCCACGATCAAGGCGCGGTAGGGCGCGGCCAGGGCCGCGGCCGCCATCAACGACCAGAACAAGACGCCAATCAACCCGAATCTGCGCATGGCAATCCTCCTGGGATGCAAAGGGCCGCCCCAGCGGGCGGCGTACCACTGGACGCGCCCCAGTGTACCAAGCCGGATCGGCCGATGCTACACCCGCTCCAGGGCCGACTCCACAATCCGCTCGATCAACCGCACATAAGGGATACCGCGGGCCGTGCAGAGCATGGGCAGGTCGGAGTGCTGGGGATGGAGGCCGGCTAGGGGGTTGACCTCGATGAATTGCGGCCGGCCGGCCGCGTCGCACCGCAGGTCCACCCGGCCGGCATCCCGGCAACCCAGCGCCCGCCAGGCGGCCAGGGCCAGGCGTTCCGCCTCGCGCACCGTGCGATCCGCCGCGGCATCGACCGCGCGGTACTCGACATGCTCCTCGCAGGCCTCTTTGTTGGCGTAGGAATAGGCGTCCGGCTCGGCCGAGGGCCCAAGGCAGATCTCCAGCGTGCCGATCACCTCGGCCGACGCACCCGTACCCCATAAGCCCACCGTCAATTCGCGCCCGGGCAAGAACGTTTCCACCAACACGGGCTGGCGGAAGCGGACCAATAGCTCGGCGCATACTTGCTGGAGGCCTGCCGGGTCCAGAATCTTGGAGCGGGCGTCGATCCCTTTGCCGGTCCCTTCGGCCACGGGCTTGGCAAACAGCGGATACGGAAGGTCGACTCGCGGCAGATCTTCCAGGCGCTCGACCACCGCGAAATCGGGCGTGGGGATGCCCGCCTGGCGGACCACCAGCTTGGTCAGCCCTTTGTGCAGGCATACCGCGGTCACCAGGGGATCGGAGAAGGTGTAGGGGATTTGGTAGGCGTCCAAGAGGGCAGGCACCTGGGCTTCGCGGGCCCAGCCGTGCAGCCCCTCGGCGATGTTGAGCACCAGGTCCCAGCGGTCGCCAGCCGCCAGACGCTGCACCAACTGGCGGACATTGCCGATCCGGTCGGGCTGGTGCCCGAGGAACTCGAGGGCCGCCTCGATGGCCTCGATGGTATCGGGCCGGTCGAACTCGGCGGTCTCCTCCTCGGTGTAGCCGGCAGCCAGATACTCGGCCCGCAGGTCGAACGTCAGACCGATGCGCATACCGGCGCCTTCTCCAGGCGGATCTCGCGGTAGAGCTGTGCATGCCACCGCCGGGCATCTTCAAGCGTCACGCCGAGCACTGCCAGGAAGTCCTGGCCGGGGCGCAACAAGTGGGTGGGGCACCCCGCGGCCAACTCCGGTAGCAGCCCGAACTCATTGTATTGGTAAGGGTATAGCCGGCACACCAGCGGGCGTATCTCCAGCGGCAGGAGGCAGCCGGCAGGCCCCAAGAACATGCACGCGCCGTCCTGCTGGTGGCGGAGGATGCGGCGCGAGCCGTCGGGCCGGAACACGTACTGCGCCCACGCCGGGTCATCGGACTGGTCGAGGTAGTCCGGATCCACGGGTATGCGGAACTCCCAGAATCCGGTCAGTCCGGTGTGGGCCTCGATTCGCTTGACATCGCCGGGGGTGATGTACACCTCTCGGGTTTGGCAACAGGTCTTTTGATGCCGCGCACACTGGGCGCAGAAAGTTTCCAGGGTTTCCATGGCTCCGTCCACACGCCATAGGTTAGGTCCGGCCGGCGCGTGCAGGGTGGGCCCTGCCCGTGGGTTTCGGCGCAGTGCGTCCTCGTCAGGCATTGCCCACCCTGCGGGTGGCGCCATGGGCCGGGTTTGCCACCGCGCGTTTCAGCCCCCCGGCTCAGCCCGAAGCAACGGGGTCGGGGTAGCGAAACTCGCGGTTCTCGTAATTTCGCAGCACCAGGAAGTCGCCCTCGCGGCGGAGGACGTAATTGGGCTGCAAAGGGATCTTGCCGCCGCCGCCCGGGGCGTCGATCACGTAGGTCGGCACGGCGTAGCCAGTCGTGTGCCCGCGCAGCCCCTCGATGATCTCCAGCCCCTTGGCCACCGGGGTGCGGAAATGGGCCGATCCGGAAATGGGATCGCATTGGTACAGGTAGTACGGCCGCACCCGCATCAAGAGCAGGCGGTGGACGAGTTCCCTCATGGTCTCCACCGAATCGTTCACGCCGGCCAATAGCACCGTCTGGGCACCGAGGGGGATGCCGGCGTCGGCCAGCCGGGTGCAGGCGCGGAAGGCCTCCGGAGTGCACTCGTCGGGGTGGATGAAGTGCAGGCTCATCCACAGGGGGTGGTACTTGCGGAGCACCCGGCACAATTGGGGCGTGATCCGCTGGGGGAGCACGGCAGGCATTTTGGTGCCCAGGCGGACGAACTCGACGTGGGGGATGGCCCGTAGTTGGCCCAGCACCCAATCCAGCCGCTGGTCGCTCAAAGCCAGGGGGTCGCCGCCGGAGAGGAGCACGTCCCGGATCGCCGGGGTGCGGCGAATGTAATCCAGTGCCCGCTGCAGCCGGGACTCGTCGGGCACGATCTCGCCATGGCCCACCACGCGCGACCGCGTGCAGTACCGGCAATAGGTCGAGCAGAAGTCGTGCACCAGAAACAGGACCCGGTCGGGGTAACGGTGCACCAGGCCGGGGACGGGACTGTGCTGGTCCTCGCCCAGGGGGTCGTCGGCCTCGCCAACCGCGCGCCGGAACTCCCAGGTGGTGGGAACCACGGTGCGGCGGAGCGGGTGCTGCGGGTCACTGGGTTCCAACAGGCTCATGTAATAGGGGGTGATGCCCACCGGCAGCATCGCGCCGCCCCGGACCAGGGCCCAGCGCTCCTGGTCCGAAAGGTCCAGCATCTGCTCCAGTTGCGCCAGGCTGCGGATGCGGTTGCGCAACTGCCACCGCCAGTCGTTCCACTGGGCGTCGGTCGCCTCGGGAAAGAAACGCCGCCGAAAGGCCCTCACCCGGGGACTATGGCGCCAGGAACGGGCGGCCACCAAGAGAGACGAAGCGTGGGAAGATGAAGGAGGAGGCGTTGGGGCCGCGACCGGCGCCGCTTCGAACCCGCCAGGGGCCCCGAGGATCGGCAGAACCGTGGTACTTAGAGGGTCGTCCGGAGGCTCTTCCTCCAGGGCTACGGAAAATGAGTCGGCGTCACCTTCGTGGTTGGTCATCGCACATCATCCTCAAGTGGGCCCGCACCGAACCCTCCCCGAGACCCGCCAAGGCGTGAATCCGACGCGCCGGTCCATGGGGATGCGGTGATCGGGCCAAGTGCCAGAACGACTCCCGTGGAACGTCGAGACGGCCGTGGGAGGGTGGCATTCCGGCCAGCCCTGCGCAACCGGGAGTCCGAAGCTGCGTGCTTCCCGACGGCCCTCGCCTCACTGCTTAGCTCGCCTGTGTGCCTCGATCACCCTCGAGCAGCGGTGGAAAATGGGAAGCTCGTATGTATTATCGTGAGTTTTCGTCCAAGTCAATACGCGAAATCTCGCAATTCTGGCGGCGCGGCGACCGGTGGCTGGCCCCGCAAAGCCTGCGGCAGCGTTTCCGCCGGCCGCGGGCCGAGCACGATTTTTCCCAGTTTGCCGCACCCGGCGCCGCCCCCAAAAGCTGCGGA
>JBBIQF010000406.1:0-6133 GCA_037442445.1 Planctomycetaceae bacterium | reverse complement strand
GGCCATGTGCGAGCTGTTGCAGTCGGTCGGCTGGCAGCCCCGCGAGGTGGAACTGGTGGCCGTGGGCGCCGGCCCCGGCTCGTTCACCGGTCTGCGCCTCGGCGTGACCACCGCCAAAGTGTTCGCTTACGCCGTGAAGGCCGAGGTGCTGGCCATCGACACTTTGGAAACCATCGCCAACCAGGTCCCCCCCGGCATCGGGCAGGTCATCGCCCTCATCGACGCCCAGCGCGGCGACGTGGTGGCCCGGCCTTTTGTGCGGGACCCGGCTGGCGGGCTCATCCCCGCGGGGCCGCCCCGGCTGCTTCCCTTCCGCAACCTCATCGAAGAACACCGGCCGCCCTGGGTCCTCAGCGGCCCGGTGCTCCACCGCTTCGCCGGCCAGCTTCCCTCCGGCGTACCGACGGCCGAACCGGAATGCTGGCAACCCAGGGCCAGCACGGTGGGCCGGCTTGCGGCCTGCAAGTATGCCGCCGGTGTGCGCCACGACCTGTGGAGCCTGGTGCCGCATTACGCCCGCCCGAGTGCAGCAGAGGAAAAGCGCGGCCCATAACCTCGGGCACGGCAGCCGGCGGGCATGGGGGGCTTAGGCCTGCTGCTGGGCTTGCTCGGCGGTTTTGCGGGCGCGCTTGGCCGGCTGCCGGGTGCCCTTGGCCCGCAGGCCGGTGCCCGCGGCTTTGCTTTTCTTGCGGGGTGCAGCCTTAGCGCGCTTGGCCGGCTGCGGCTTCTCGGCGGTGGATTGCTGGCGATTGGCGGCGGCTCGGGCGGTTCGGCGGGCGGCCCGGCGCCGGGTCTTGCGCCCCTGGCCATTGTTCTGGGCGGACTTCTGGGCCAACAGCGCGGTGGCTTGCTCGAAGGTAATCTCTTCCGGCGGCACGCCCTGCGGAATCGAGGCATTGACGGTGCCATCGGTTACATACGGTCCATAACGCCCGATGAGCACTTGGATGGGCTGTCCCGTCTCGGGCCGCGGCGGAAGGACTTTGACGGGTTCCGGCGTCCGCCGCCGGTTGCGTGCGGCCTTGGGTTGGGCCAATAGCTCCAAAGCCTGCTCCAGCGTTACTTGCAGAGGGGAAAGGTCGGGAGGCAGGCTGCGGCTTTCCTTGCCGCACTTCACATAGGGGCCGAACCGGCCGTTGCAGGCTACGACCGGCTCGCCCGTCTGCGGATGGACCCCCAGCGTCCGCGGCAACGCCAGCAGGGCCAGGGCGGTGGCCAGATCCACGCTCTCAGGCGCCATGCCCCGGAGCAGCGAGGCGTTCTGCGGCTTTTCGCCATCGTTCGACTCGCCGCGCTGCACATACGGCCCGTAACGGCCGAAACGCAAATACACCGGCTTGCCGGTTTCGGGGCAATAGCCCAGGGGCTTATCCGCCTGCTCGGCCTGATCCAAGAGTTCCAGGGCCTTGGCCACGGTCAACTCGTCCGGGGCCATCCCCTCGGGGATGCGGGCCCAGCGGCGCCCCTGTTCGACCCTCGGGCCGTATTTGCCCACCCGCACGAAGATCGGTTCGGCCCGCGGCCCTTCGCCCTCCGGCTTGCCGATCAGAATGCGGCTGACCTGGCGGGCATCGATCGATTGGGTCTTGTTCTCGAGCTGCTCTTTCAGCCCCGGATGCGTATTGCCGTAGTAGAAGCTCCGCAGGTATTCGACGTGCTCTTTCTCGCCCCGGCTGATGGCGTCCAGTTCGTCCTCCATCTGGGCCGTGAAGGTGTAATCCACCAGATCGGGCAAGTGCCACTCGAGCAACTGGCACACGGCGAAAGCGGTCCACGTGGGCACCAACTGGCTGCCGCGCTTGAAAACGTAGTTCCGCGTGAGGATCGTGTCGATGATCGTGGCGTAGGTGCTTGGCCGGCCGATGCCTTTCTCTTCCAAGGCCCGGATGAGCGTGGCCTCGCTGTACCGGCCGGGCGGCTGCGTCGTATGGCTCTTGGGCTCCAGTCGGAGGACCTCGAGGACCTGGCCCACTTCCACATTGGGCAGGGGGGTTTCGCGTTCGGCCAGTTCGCTTTCCGGGTCGTCCGAACCCTCGACGTATGCCCGCAAGTATCCCGGGAACTCGATGGCCGTGCCGCTGGCCTGGAACAAAGCATCGTCCAGGGCCAGGGTGATGGTAAGTCGGCGGCCGCGGGCATCGGCCATCTGGCTGGCCACCGTCCGCTTCCAGATCAGATCGTACAGGCGGAACTCATCGGGCGACAGTTCGCTCCGCAGGGCCTCGGGCACGTCGAAATGTTGGCCCGCCGGCCGGATGGCCTCGTGCGCCTCCTGGGCGTTCTTGACTTTCGTGCGGTAGATTCGCGGTTCGTCGGGCAGATACTCGGGGCCATATTGCTGGGCCACCAACTGGCGCGCTGCCCGAATGGCCTCGTTCGACAGATGCGTCGAGTCGGTCCGCATGTACGTGATGTGCCCGTTCTCATACAGGCTTTGCGCCAGTTGCATGGTTTTCCGGGCGGTGAAACCGAACTTCCGGTTGGCCTCCTGCTGGAGCGTGCTGGTGGTAAACGGGGCATAAGGACGCGAGATGTACGGCTTGTCCTCGCGCTGGGCCACCCGGCAGGTGCCAGCCAACAGCCGCTGGGCCAACGCCGCCGCCTCGGCCTCATTCAACCACAGAAGCGACGGGTCCCTGAGCTGGCCAGTGGCCGGGTCGAAGTCCCGGCCGGTAGCCACCTGGCGGCCTGCCACGGAGACCAGTTGCGCCTGAAAAACCTGCGGCGAGCCAACCGGTGCTCCCTGCTCCGTGCTCCCTGCTCCAAAAGTGCCCAACAGGTCCCACCATGGGCTGGGCACAAAGGCCATGCGCTGGCGTTCGCGCTGGACCACCAGGCGAACGGCCACGCTTTGGACCCGGCCGGCCGAGAGCTTGGACCCCACTTTGCGCCACAACAGGGGCGAGACCTCGTAGCCGAACAGCCGGTCCAATATCCGCCGCGCCTCTTGTGCCCGCACCAGGGCCTGGTCGATCTGGCGGGGATGGGAGAGGGCTTCGAGAATGGCCTCCCGGGTGATCTCGTGGAAGACCAGCCGGCGGACCGGGACCTTGGGCTGAAGGACCTCACAAAGGTGCCAACTGATGGCCTCGCCCTCGCGGTCCTCATCGGTCGCCAGATAGAGTTCGCTGGCCCGGCGGAGGACTTTTTTCAACTTGGCCACCTGCTTTTTCTTGTCGGCAGGGATGACGTACACGGGCTCGAAGCCGTGCTCGACATCGACGCCCAGGTGGGCCCACGGCTTCTTCTTGTACTCCGCCGGTATCTCGCGGGCGCCTTGGGGCAGGTCGCGGACATGGCCGATGCTGGCCTCGATGGCGAAATTCTTGCCCAGGAACCGGCTAATGGTTCTCGCCTTGGCCGGCGACTCGACGATCACCAGCGCGGTGCTACCCTGGGAGGTTGCTTTTTTCTTGGCCATGATTGCCGCGGTTGCAGGAACAGTTGCGGTATGCTGCGTACGCCGGGGGCGGACAGCATGGCGCCGCCAACCTGGGTGGGGCGGCACCCTCCAAAAGTGCCCCAAAGGTCGTCGTGGCTGGCCGGCATGGAATTGTAATCAACCGGCCCGGCCGAGTTGGCGAAACCCCCTGAACGGCTCGTACGCTACCCGCCGCTCAGCCCTAGGTGGGCTTGGGATTGCATTTACCGCCGGCCCCCCTACAATCTTCCCTTTTCGCCAGCTCGCGTGTGGCGACACTCATAATCGGCATCGCGCGGGCGTGTCAAGCCGACTTTAGCCGCTCGGCGAGGCGGGCGGCTCCCCCCCGAACGAGGCCTGGCTCATGAAGCTTTTCAGGACGTTTCGCCGCCACCAGAAAGTCGCTTTCGCACTTCTGACGCTGATGGCGATGATCTCGTTCGTCATTTTGCCCATCGTGCTGGACATCATCCAGAGCCGCTCAGGCCAGGACCCCGTGGTCCTCCGCACCAAGGCCTACGGGGCCCTGCACCGCAGCCAACTGGCGATGCTGGTCTTTCAGCGCCAGAAGATGATCGCGTTTTTGCAAGCGATTTACGAGCAGGTGATGCGGGCCCGCCTGGCCGGCGCCTCCCCCACGGCCATGCCGCCCGTCACCCAGGCCGAGCTGATGCTGCGGCGCATCGGTACCGCCGACGAGGAAGCGGTGGCCAACACCTGGCTGTTGCGCCAGCGGGCCCGGGAGCTGGGTATGCAGATCTCGGACACCACGGTCCAAAACACCCTTGCCCGGCTGCTGGAACGGCAGGTCAGCCAGAAAACGTTCCGCGACATCTTGCGGCAGCACCAACTGAGCGAGAGCAGCCTGTTCGAGTACCTCCGGGACGAGCTATTGGCCTTGCGGGTCGAAGAGCTGTTCAACGTCAGCCTGGTGGGCACTCCGCCGGCCCAGCAGTGGGATTACTTTCTTCGCATGAACCGCAAGGCCAAGATCGAGGCGCTAGGGGTGCCGGTGGCCGATTTCGTGGCCCAGGTGCCCGAACCCAGCGATGCCGAGGTCCGCGCGCTTTTTGTCCGCTATAAGCTCCAGGAGCCGGACCCGAACTCGCCCGAGCCGGGGTTCCGCCGGCCGCACCGGGTAGCCATCGAGTACTTCCGGGCCGATTATGCCCGCTTCGTCGACCCCTCGAAGGTGACCGAGGAAGAAATCCGCAAGTATTACGAAGAGAACAAGGACTTTGAGTTCCTCGAACCGCAAGCCCCGCCCGGGACACCGGCCAAACCTGCGGAGCAGCCGAGCGACAAACCCGCCGGCAAACCCGCGGAAAAACCTGCCCAGGCCCCCGCCGAAAAACCCAAGCCCGCGGAGACACCCGCAGAAAAACCCAAGGAACCGGCAAAGCCGGCGCCTGCTCAGGACAGCAAGGTTCAGCCTCCCGAAAGCAGCCCAAAGCCCGGGGCCGGCGGCCAAAGTAAGGGGGCCCGCGACCGGCCACCCGCGGCCGAGAAACCGGCAAGTGCCCCGGCCCCGCCGGGCGCGAAGACTTCGGACGCCTCGCGCCCGGCGGTGATCCGTCTGGCTGCATACCGGGCCGGCGAGGCCGAAAAGCCTAGCGCCTCAGGCGCCGCCGAGAAAGCTCCGCCCGCAGCCGCTCCCAAATCGCAGGCCAAGCCGGCCGAGGCGGCGCCGGCCGAAACCAAGCCGGCCGAAACCAAGCCGGCCGAGGCCAAGTCTCCTGAGAGCAAGCCTGCCGAGGCCAAGCCTGCCGAGGCCCCAACCCGCAAGTACAAGCCGGTTGAGCAGGTCCGCGATCAGATTCGCAATATCCTGGCGCAGCGGGCGGCCGAGGTCCGGGCCGAAGAGGTCCTTCAAAAACTCGAAGCCCCCTTGCGCGAGTTCGAGCTGAAGTGGCTGGAACATGCCAAACACCGGGGGACAGGCGCCGGCCCGCAGCGCCCCGATCTGAAGGAGTGGGCGGCCAAGTACGGGATCACGGCCAATGCCACCGGGCTGATTACGGTGTGGGAGGTGGGCAACTTCGACATCGCCCGGTCGCGGGTCGATGGCCAGCGTCCCTTCGCCGAGGTGGCGTTCGGCCCGTTGAACCTGTACCAGCGCATGCGCTCCAAAGATGTCGAGGGCAATGCCTCGTTCCTGTTCTGGAAGGTGGAGGACGATCCCGAACGCGAGGTCGAGCTGGACGAGCCGGGGGTTCGGGAACAGGTGGTCCAGGCGTGGAAGCTCCGCGAGGCCCGGCCGCTGGCCCGCCAAGAGGCCGAGCGCCTGGCCGGCGAAGCCCGCAAGGCCAATCAATCGCTCAAGCAGGTGTTCGCCTCCCGGGGCATGAAGGTCGTCGAGCCGGAACCGTTCAGTTGGCTGACGTTCGGCTTCCTCCCCCCGCCCATCAACATGATGGAAGCCCGCTTGAGTTCGGTAAGCGGCATCGAGGTGCCGGGCGACGAGTTCATGGCCGCCGTCTTCTCGCTGGAGCCCGGCCAGGTGGGGACGGCCATGAACCAGCCGCAGACCATGGCCTACGTGGTGCGGGTGGTGGAGTTCCGTCCTTCGCCGGACGAGCTGTGGAACGATTTTGTCAAGGGCGGGCTGGAGTTCTCCCGCCTGGTCGCCCGCCGCGAGGTGCAAGAGTCGCAACTGGCCTGGCTGGAGGAGATCAAGGCGCAAGCCGGTTTCGAATGGCTGGAGCCGCCGCG
>JBBIQF010000405.1:0-6141 GCA_037442445.1 Planctomycetaceae bacterium | reverse complement strand
CGGTCCCGCTGGGCCTTGCGGTGCGCCCCCAGGCGATCGACAAGTTCTTCGATAACCTGCGCCTCGTTCAACAGCGCTTCGGGCACCGCCAGTGCCGCAAGCTCGCCCTGGATGCGCTGGATTTCTTTTTCGGCGCTAGCTTCTGCTTGTTTGGCCACGGCCAGTTGGGTAAGCGCGCTGCGGCGCCGCTCGGGAAAATCGCTAGGCAGCACGGCGACATCGGCCAGAGCCGCGAGCCTTTCGGCCAGCGTGCTGCGGCGGGCGGCCGGCCCCAAAGCCTGGCGAAGCCGCTCCAGCCGGTTCCGCCGGGTCTGCAACTCGTGGCGCTGGCGGTCCAGTTCGCCGAGCTGCTGTTGGGCTTCTTCCAGTGCGCGGCGATGGTGGGCCCATTGGTCGGCCAGCAGTTGCCCATCCCGAAGCCGCCGCCGGGCCTCGTCCAGTTTGCGCAGGGCATCGTTGATCCGGGGATTCCTGCCGCGGGGCGTGTACAGTTCTTCGGCCGACCTCTTGAGCTGCTGCTGGACCTTGCGGAGGTCGCCGATGCCGGCCCCGGCCGCAAACAGTACCTGCCCCACCTGCCCCGAACCTTGGACGATCTTCTCGCCCCCCTGGACCAGCGCGGCGTGGTCCAAACCGAACATGGTGCGAAAACCCTCGCGGTCCAGGGCGCCCAGGAAGAAGGCCAGCGCGTCGTCGGCCAGGGGCGTGGCATTGTCGGGCGCCAACAGGGTGTTGCGGGCTGCCTTGCGGCGAAGGAAGGCGATGCACCGGCCGTCGCGCAACTGGAGCGTGGCCCCCACGCGGAGTGCCGCGTAAGGGTGGCGAAAACTGTCCGGCGATTGCTGCGGGATGCCAAAGAGGAGGTTCTCCAGGGCCCGCAGGGCCGAGGTCTTGCCCGCCTCGTTGGGCCCGTAAACCACGTGCAGCCCCAGATTGCCCGCCGAGAAGTCGAGCGCCACGTTCTCGAACGGCCCGAAAGCCCGCAGGTCCAGGCGGAGGACTTTCACCGTGCCGCCTCCTTGGCCAACAGGGCATGGACGAGCATCTGTTGCACGTCGGCCAGAAGCGGCCCGAGCGGGGCCGGGCCATCAAGGCCCGCGCCAGCCGCGGCGCGGAGTTCGACCGGCAGGCGGGCCAAAAAATCGCGCAGCTCTTCGTCCGCAAAGAACTCTTCCGCAAAGGCGGCCAGGCGGTCGGGCGAGGCTTGCAGCTCGGCCACGCAGGCGAGGAGTTCCCCTAGGGGAGAGTCGGCCCATTGTGCCGGGTTCCACTGGGCGGGCGGGCGGGTGGCCACCACCAGGCCCTGCACCCATAGCCCCTCGCCATCCACCTCGAAGGCCAGACTGCGGACGGTATGGGTCCACCATTCCTGCTGGCCGACCAGGGCCGCATGGAGCGGCGTGGCTCCCTCCAGGCGCACCCGGACGGCCCGCAGCCGGCCCGCCGCGCAAGCGGTTCCCTCGGCCAGCCGCTGCCGGATGCGCTCCAGCAAGTCGGCCTCGGTATCGATCCCGTCGGCCTCGCCGCGGCACTCTTCCCACCGCACCACATCCAGGGGCACGAACTTCCACCGCACCTGCCGGCCTTCGACTTCCACAAGGACGCAGCCCTTGGGGCCGGTTTCGCGGATGTGCCGGCCTTGGAGATTGCCCGAAAACACCACCGGCGGGTCTTCCAGCACCACCTCGTGCCGGTGGACATGCCCCAAGGCCCAATAGTCGTAACCTTTGGCCCGCAGGTGCTCCAGCGAACAGGGGGCGTACACGTCATGCCCCTGCCGGCCCGTAAGGCTGGTGTGCAGCAGGCCGATGTTGAACCAGCCGGGCACCGGCCGGGGGTAGCCGGCTGCCAGGTTCTCGGCGGTGGCCCGCTCGCCGAAACTCTGGCCGTGAATCGCCACCTTCAGCCCCTCGAGCCGGATGGTCTGGGCTTCGCCCGGCAGCATCAGCGTGGCCGAGCGGGGCAGGGGCAACTGGCGGCTCATGCGATTGGCCGCGTCGTGATTGCCCGCCACGATCACCATGGGAATGCCCGCCTGGTCCAGGCGCGCCGCCTGCCGGGCGAAAAATAGCCCCGTGCAAAAATCCTCCCATTCGCCGTCGTACAAGTCGCCGGCAACAAGGACGAAGTCCACCGGAGTATCGATGGCCAGCTCGACCAGATTCTCCAGCGCCCGGCGGGTTGCCTCCCGCAGCCGCTCGACCGGTGCCCCCTCGTAACGGTCCAGGCCCCGCAGCGGACTATCCAGATGGATATCGGCCGCGTGAAGAAATCGGAACATCACCGCACGTTCCGCCCTGTTGCAAATTGGATACGGCAGTATACCAGGCCACACTGCGCAAGGCTAGCGCCCGCCGGGCCACTGCGCGGTGGCTTGGCGGGCGCTTGCCGCCAAGGCTATACTGGCACACGGTAGCGCGGGCCCTGCACGGCGTTTGGCCTCTGGTGGGCTTGGCCCGCACTGCCGCACCACACACCCCACCGCCTTCCCTTGGGAGAAGCACCCATGCAGCGCACTCTGCTTATTGGTGGCTTGATTCTGAGCCTGGCCGGCACGCTGGCTGCCGCCCAGCCGGCCCCCCGCTACAAGACCCTTCGGCTGACCGAGAAGTTCTACTGCGAGGGGGCCTACTACGGCGACTTCAACAAGGACGGCAAGTTGGACGTCGTGGCCGGCCCGTTCTGGTACGAAGGCCCGGACTTCCAGCGCAAGCACGAAATCCGCCCCCCCAAGGAGTTCGACCCCAAGGACTACTCCGACAACTTCCTCACCTACACTGGGGATTTCAATGGCGACGGCTGGACCGACGTGCTCTACGTTCCCTGGCCCGGCACCGATGCCTCGTGGTACGAGAACCCTGCCGGCAAAGAGGGCCACTGGAAAGCCCATTTGGCCCTGAAAGACGTGGGCAACGAATCGCCGATGTGGACGGATATCAACGGCGATGGCCGGCCCGAACTGTTGTACAACATCACCGGCTACCTGGGGTACGCCACCTACGACCCCGCCCGGCCCGCTGGCCCCTGGACCATCAACCCCAAACCCCCCAAAGTGAGCTTCCACGGGTACCAGCACGGCATCGGCTATGGCGACATCAACGGCGCCGGGCGGATCGATATAGTCGAGTAGGAGTGCTGGTGGGAACACCCCGCACGCGACGAAGGCAAGCCTTGGCCACGCCACCCCTACCGCTTCGCCGAAGCCGGCGCCCAGATGCTGGTCTATGATGTCAACGGCGACGGCCTGAACGACGTGATCACGGCCTGGCATTGCCACCAGTACGGACTGGTGTGGCACGAGCAGCTCCGCACGGGCGGCGAAATCACTTTCCGGCAACACGAAATCCTCTCGCCCAAGCCCGATCTGAAATCCAAGGCCCTCCGCGTCAGCCAACTCCATGCCCTGGACCTGGCCGATATGAATGGCGACGGACTGATGGACGTGGTGACGGGCAAGCGGTTCTGGGCGCACGGCCCCAAGGGCGATGCCGAACCGGGCGCCCCGGCCCTGGTCCTGTGGTTCGAGTTGCGGCGCCCCGGAGGCCAGGTGCGGTTCGTGCCCCACATCATCCATGACGATTCAGGCGTGGGCACCCAGGTTGCGACCGCCGACCTCAACGGCGACCGCCTGCCCGACGTGATCGTGGGCAACAAGAAAGGCACCTTCGTGCATCTGAGCATCCGATAGCGCGGCCCGCTGCGTGCTGGCCACTCTCTCATCCCTGCCATCGTGGGGTATATACCCCCACACGGTGTAGCGGCAGGACGGCAGATTTTCTCGCCTAGAGAATCTGCGTGACTTGGATAACCTTCTCGTCCTGCATAAACTGGACAGGTTAGCCCTTTGCCCTACAAGTCCCCTGGTCGCCACAGACGAAGCTAGTGGACGGGTTGGATTTGCAGGAGCAAGCCACAGAGCCGCTAGGGTCCGGCCCGTAGCGCTCGACCGGGTGTAGATCACGGTCGTACCCTTATCAATAAAAAAACAATGGGCCGATCTGTGCTCCATGAGGGGGCAACGGAACGTGACAGCCCTGGACGCCGGACGCGGGCCGGGGGTTGGGTGACACTTTTGGGGGCCACGCGGCCTGGTCCGACGTCTCGTTGCGCGAGTTGCACATGCCCTATCACCTGTTGACCGGAGCGACGGGACTGGTCGGTTCGTATCTGCTACGGGAATTCGCCCGGACCGAGCGCCCGGTGGCCGTCATCGTGCGCCCCACCCCCCGGGAATCGGCCCGGCAGCGGATCGAAGACATCATGGTCCGCTGGGAACGGGAGCTGGGGTATCTGCTCCCCCGGCCGGTGGTCTTCGAGGGGGACAATGTGCAGCCCGATCTGGGGCTCGCGCCCGAGGCGGCCCGCTGGCTAGCCCGCAATTGCCACTCGGTCATCCACAGCGCCGCCAGCATGACCTTTCAACCCGATCTCCGCCGCGGCGAGCCCCACCGGACCAATGTGCAGGGGACGGCCAACCTGCTGGAGTTCTGCCGCCGCCACGGGCTGCGAAAGTTCCACCACGTGTCCACCGCCTTTGTCTGCGGGCTCCGCACCGGAAGGGTTCTAGAAACAGAACTCGACCTGGGCCAGCAGTACGGCAACGTGTACGAGCAGAGCAAAGTCGAAGGCGAGAAGCTGGTCCGGGCCGCCGAGTTTCTCGATCCGCCTACCGTGTACCGGCCGGCGACCATCGTGGGCGACTCGCGGACCGGTTACACGACCAGCTACCACGGCATCTATGCCCCATTGAAGCTGGCCTGGGCCGTGGCCGACAAAGTCGATCTTACCCTCCGCTGGGGCGAGTCGCTCATGCGACTTCTAGGTTTGTCGGGCCAGGAGCGCAAGAACCTGGTCCCGGTGGACTGGGTGGCGGCGGTCATCGCCTGGATCCATGCGCATCCGGAGCATCACGGCAAGACGTATCACCTGGCGCCGCGGACCGCGGTGCGGGTGGGGATGATGACCGAGGTGATGCAGGAATCGCTGCGCGAGGCGCTATCCCGGCCGGGGCGCCGCAAGACCGAGGTGCCCCCCGATCAGCCCCAGATCGATACCGACCAGTTTGCCACGTTCTTTCGCGCGCAGATGGAGGTGTACCGTTCGCACTGGCGGGACGACCCGGAGTTCGATCTGACGAACCTGTTGGCGGCCGCCCCGCACCTTGCACCGCCGGAAGTGGACCGCGACATGCTGCGGCGGATTTGCCGGTTCGCTTTGGAGGCGAACTTTGGCTGGCCCAAGCCGCCGCCGAGCCGGCCGGAGTTCGACGTGCACGAACACTTGCAGCGCGTGGTGTCCGACGGGGCGCCGCCCGCCCACCGCAACGGGTCGCATGGCGGAGTGGGCCTGCAGGTCAATGGGCCGGGCGGCGGCCAGTGGGAGCTGTTCCTCGAGAATGGCCGCGTGGTCTGGCTCCGCCAGGGCATCGGGGCCGATTGCCGGGCCAGCCTCTATTTGAACTCCAAGACCTTTCACCGCCTGGTGCAGAAGCGGATCACCGTCGAGCAGGCGATCCAGGTGGGGCAGGTGCTTGTCGAGGGTCGCGAGGCCTCCGGGGCGCAGTTGGCGGCCATCCTTCAGGCCCTGGCGACGGAGGCCCGCCCATGACGCTGCCGCTGTGGCGCGATGCGGTCGCGGTGATTGGCATGGCCTGCCGGCTGCCCGGGGCCGACAACATCGAGGAACTGTGGGAATTGGTGCGTTCGGGCAGAAAGGCCTTCGGGCCGGTGCCGGCCGATCGCTTCGATCGCCAGTTGTACTACGATCCGCGCAAAGGGGTGCTGGGCAAGTCGTATACGGACCTGGGGGGCGTGATCCAGTACGGGCCGATCGATCGCCGATTGTGCCCCATCCCGGAAGACGCTTTGGGGCGGTACGACCTGGCGCATCTAACCTTGTGCGAGGTGGCGGCTGCGGCCTGCCGGCACGCGGGAATGGACCCCCGCGCGATGCCATATCGCAACACGGGGGTGTATGTGGGCCACGCGCGGGCCAGCGGCCTGGGGGGCGATTTGGCCTACGCGGCGCACGTGGCCGAGGCGGCCCGCCATTTGCACGAGGTGCCCGCGATCAGCCATCTGCCCCACGGGGTCCGCGAGGCGATGGTCGCGCAGGTCGTGGCCGAGGTCCGCCGCCACAGTC
>JBBIQF010000404.1:0-6181 GCA_037442445.1 Planctomycetaceae bacterium | reverse complement strand
GACCGGCGATGCGAGGCCGATGAGCCGGGGGCGTAAGCCCCCGGTGGTCGAAGGAACGGGCGGCGCGAATAGATTGCCGGGACGTAAGCTGCGAGCCGCGAGCGTAAGCCCCAGGTGCGCCGAGCATTCCACGCTTGCGCCACTTCCACACGTCAATACACGCTCGTTCGACACGCTGGCGGCGTTTGGTCCACACGTCAAAACGAGCCACGTCCCCGTTTCGACTTCCCAGGTGCCGGGGCGTCGGCTGCGGCGCTGCGGCGCAGAATGGTTCCGAGCCGCAAGGGTCGTACGCGGCAAGACCTGGGCTGAATGAAGGCGATGCTAGGCTCCGGAGGACCGATCCCTCGACCAGCGGCAGCGGCAACATCGCAGAGTGCTTTCCGGCTCGAAGCCGATGAAAGTCCTACGCAGAGGGGGGCCGGTATCGCGCTCCGTGGGCATCTTCGGCCAGGGCGATTCCCCTCCGGCGGCCCCAGACAATGGCAACAGTCGAGCTAGCCCGGTACCGAAAAACATCTTCGGCGAACCAGAGTTATGGTTTCGGGACATGCGGTCTTTCCGGGGGCGGTTCTCCGAAAAGGAGAAAATCGGGTTGGAAGCTCAGCACCGGGGCGATGCCCCGAAATTGCACATAGACATCTTCCAACGTGCCGTGGGCGGGCCGAGCAAACCGCAGACAAAGCACTCGGTCTTGTTGGGACGGTCCTAAAACGATCGACCGAGGAGTATCCGCATCGGGTTGGTACCATAATCGGCGGTTTTCCCGGTCGGTAAGTTCCACATGGAAACGCTCTTGTTCTCCCTCGCCGGCGACCGAAATCCCCACCGCTTTCTTTGCAGGCACATGGAAATAATACGGGCCCACCGTACCTAGAAAATGGATGGTTCCCCGATGGCCCGCGATGGCCGCCGGATGGCTGCTCCGAACAAGCCGAAGGGTGTTCGCTTCGGTTTGGCCGACGATGTGAAATACCCCACTGGCTTTGGCCTGAAACTCCAAGGAGGTGGTTTTTTGGAAAGGCAGGTGGGCGGTCCGCAGCCGTTGGCCGGCGGGGTCGAAGATTTCCACGTTCAGGGGTTTTCCCTCGTATCGGCCTACCTGTTCGTAGGCCAACTCTAGACGGACCGTTTCGCCCTCGTGTGCGAAAACAAGATACCGAGCGGTTCCTCGGAGTCGATGCCTGGGAACGTGCTGAGCCTGACCCCACGAAGGCCTGGTTCCCACCGGCCGGACGGCCCGCAGGGGCACAATGGGTAACCGGCGGCTCGGATCGCACGGAAAATGCTTTTCCAACCAGGCAAAGTCCACTTCATGCCGAATCGTACCTTGACCTTTTTGGACAAGGATTTGGCCCTGGATTTGTTTCAGGCAGACCCCGGCAGGATTGAGGAAGCCGATGGGCGGCCGTCCGGTCGCATCGACGATTACGAACTCTTCGAAGCGGACCTGGCCAACATCTTGCTCGTCGCCGCTGCGCGACGAGAACAGGATCGGCGCGGGCGGTTGAGGTTTCGGAGACGGGTCCGCCAGCCGGCATCCGGAAAACCGGACCTGTAGGCCGCCCACAGGATTGCGGAGCACGATGTGCGCCTGGCCCATGTCTTCGAACCGACATGCAATCGCCTCCACCGTGCCCCGGGCCGCCTGTTCTGGGGCATTTCGGGTATACAGGAGGAACGAGCCGCGGTTGGCCCCACGAGTGGTGCAGTTTTCCAGCCTGATGGAAACGGGCTCGCTTGTGGCATTCAAAGCGCCCAGCGAGAGGATGATGGCAAAGCTGGCGTTATCTTCAAACAGGCAATCGCGGAGGCGGCAATTCTTGAGGACTTCCTGAGGATGGTTGGGTTCGAAATCGATGCCCGCTTGCGGCGGAGTGCCCCGAGTGCCCCGTAGAACAACCTTTTCCAGCAGGAGGTTTTCGGCCGTGATCACGCTGACGCCCTGGCGATAGTTGTTCAGGCACAGGACATTGCGGATGACGACGTTTCGGTTGGGTTGACCCTGGCGTCCCGCGCCCAGGTAAATGCCGTCGCCGCCGCTTTCGGCCAGGGTAAGCCCTTCGACCAGCACATCAGAGCAGCCCCGGAAACACAGCACATGCCTCCACTCGGCCTTTTCGTAGGGCGGCCGATCATAGTCGGCCCGCCACATCCGCAACGTGGCCCCGGGCCCGATAAGTTTGAGTCGGCTTTGATTCGAGGCCGTAAAAAGGGAGTCGGTCTTTCCGCGGAAGGAACCTCGTTTGGCGACCACTTCGACCCCCGGCTCGAAGAGGATTTCTTTATCGCCCACCAGTTCGATTTTGTCTACAATCCAGGGGGCGGGCATTTTGGAGACGATCACCTTTCTTGCCTTGGAACGAATGGCCGATTGCAAGGCACGGGTGGCATCCTGGGGGTCAAAGCCCCACCAAGCCGCATAGGCCACCTCCCGCTGGCCCCGTTCCACCTCGTGAACGGCTGAGGGGTTGGCCGACGGAGTGGCCGTTGGAGTCGCCGCAGAAAGGGCCTCTTGTGGCTGGCCGATGGCTTTGGACACCGCTGGTGCCTTCGGATCGGCCGAACCGGCCTGGTTCGCCTCGGCCTGGATTGCGCACGCCCACTCCGGGGCTACCGGCTCCCATGCGCCAAGCAGAATCCCGAAGAGAACCCCGATCGGCCAGCAGCCAATCCAGCCTAGCGCTGAACGACGACGCTTCAGAAGACGGTTCATAGCTCGGCTCCTTCAATCTTTGCCTTGTGAACGGCGATGACGTCGGCCAGATATCGCTGCGCCGCATCGTGGGAGGGGATTGCCTTGTTGAAGATCCACAGGATATGCCTCTCGGTCGGGTCGATACGGGCGTAGGGGATCATCTGCTCGGCAGCCTGGCGGACGAGCCGGCCGGCCCGATCCAAGGCCACGCGGCATTGCTCCAAGTGCTTGCCGGCTTCGTCCATCTTTCCATCGTCCCAGGCCAGCAGGGCGCGGTCGAAAGCGGCCCGGGCCTGGTCGGCGGCGGCCAACTTCTGGAACACGGTGATGAAGTTCTCCGTCTTATAAATGACGTAATCCAGCTCGGCGCGGGAGCCGTCGTAAACCTTGGGACGCGACTGCCGGAGTAGCTCAAGGGCCCGGCCGCAGTGGGCGGCCCGACCCTCCCAGAACGCCCGCTCGGCCTCGGCGGCCTGGATGGCCTTCTCCAGCTCCGCGCGGTTCACTCTGATCTTCGCCTCCTTGAAGTTCACGCTTCTCAGGCTGGCGTGCAGCCGGGCACAACCGGCACTCCAAGTGCTGAACAGCCCTCGCCTGCCGCGCCAGCCGAGCGCCTTTTCGTTTTCCTCCAGCAGCAGGAACGCCTTGAGGAGCGGATCGAGAGCGTCCGGGCCGTAAAGGCGGCCAAGGTAACGCCGGTAGAAGGACTCGCAGTGGATATCGGCGTTCCAGGCGCCTTCGGCGATGTACTGGGCGCTCTGCTCGGCGCCGCGTGCCTTGTTCAACTGGCCAAGCACGCCGGCCAGCCGGTAGCGTGCAGCGCCGGTGATCGTCTGGTCATGGTCGTACATCCTGGCATTGAGCTGGATGTTCAGCTCACAGCCGTCGTCCGTGATCCTGGGCCAGGCGACCAGGTCGCGCCCCTGGATCTTGTCGAAGTCGCTCATGGCCGTCTCGCCGGGCCAGTTGACCATGTTCATGAGCGCCACATCCTTCGGCAATACAGCGTCCAGCGCTCGGAGCTGTCCGCCGCGAAAGACGAGCTCCACGCCGAGCTTCGCCGTGGGATGGCGGGCCTTGATGCGGCGCACGAGCTTGTCGGCCAAAACCACATCCACGAGGTTGTTGTCCGTCCACGCCGGCGCGTTTTCCGGCAGCAAGGCTCGCAAAGCTTGGTGTTCTTTCACCAGCGCCTGGGTCTGCGGATCGTCGGTCGCGACCATGGCAGATTCCTCTCCGGTGGCGACCCAGAATCGGTCCGCCTCGGGATAGGTCTCAATCATGCTCTGCACGGCGGCCTCCCAGATGTCGAGCATGGCAGGTTCGCCGTGCGGGATCGCGATGCCGCAGTAGAACGGAAACCACGATTTCACGCCGGCCGGCACCAGGTTGGGCGGCACCCAGGGCATTTCGCCCATCGCCAGCCAGACCTTCACATTCCGCGAGTGGGCGTAACGGATGACCTCGCGAAGGAACTCGCGCGCCGCGCGCTGGGCATCCTGGGGCGTCTGCACCTTGGCAAACTCGGGCGGCCCCATATAGCCGGCCGGGCGAAAACACTCCCGCCCCACGACGACGCTGTTCGCGGTTCCGCTGGCCCCCGGCCAGGCGACAAAGCCGGACGCCTTCACCCCGAAAACCTCCGCCGGCTTGCCCTTGTACGAGAACGCGACATACGGTGCCCCCATACCCATGTAGAACTGGAGCACGTTCATCTTCAGCTTGGCTAACTGGTCGATCTCGCGCCGGAAGTCGGCCAGGCCCATGTACCAGCGGATCTGGTGCCAGCAGTGCATCCCCCGATACTTGAAGACCGGCTCCATGCGCACGTCCAGCGCCGGCAGCGGCAAGTCCGGGCGCTGCTGGGGAATGATGTCGTTGGTCAACTGAAATACGATACCTAGCCGCTCGAGCAACTCGTACACGGCGTACATCGTGCCGCTCTCGTCGTTGCCGCCCACCACGAGCACCGGCCTCCCCTCCAGGTAGATCCGCTTGAGCACGAAGCCGTCGGGTTTGAGGTCGGCGAAACGGACGAACCCCTTCTCTTCGGCTATAGCGGCCAGCGGGTTGGCCTTCGGCCCGCCCAGCACCACCAGCGGCGTCGCCACCGGGAGATCTGCGTCAGGGACCACCGGCAACTCGGCCCCCGAGAGTCTCTTGAGGTGCGCCTGAAGCTCGCTGGCGACCCACCGAGCCAGTGGGCTGGCATCGGGGCCGACCACGATGGCCGCCTGGGCCTGGCCGCCCTTGGCAAGCATCGGCTCCGCTGCGGCCGGCGCCGCGGCCGAGAGCAGAGTCCGCGTTTGCTGCCCCGGCGCTGGGGCCGCCGCCCACCAAGCCCAGCAGGCCAGACCGACGGAAATGGCTACCAAGCTGCATCGCATGGCTCTTTCTCGCGCGGAAATGGTATTGAACTCCGATGTCCCCGATGCCGCCGGGCGAACCATCTGACTTTCACCGCGACCTTACATCGGAGTCACACAGTAACCGTTGACCGCCCGGGTAGCAATGCAGGGCCGGGTTGGCCGGCAAGATGGGCCTCGATAGCCCCGGCAAAAAACGTAAACGCATTCCGCCGCTGCTGCCGCCACCTTTCGATCACCGTCAGCATCGTCTCCCCCAACCGACTCCCCGCCTTACTCTGCGTCCCCAACGACAGCTTCCGCCAGCGGACGCGCTACGCGTGGCCCCGGTCATGAGGCAACGGTCGCTGGCCCGCCCGGCCCGGCCGCTGCGACCCCCGAAACCGAACCGATGTTCGCCGTACGCCACGCTATCCCCAATGCGCAGGGTCAGTCACCCCAAATCCGACGGGGATTGGCACAGCATGCCACTTTGGATACCTTGAATCGCTGCCGATTTGGCGGTAAGCTCCAAGCGCTACCGCAATCCGCCGCGGTGCACGCAGCAAGGTCGGCGGTGCCTGCCCGCGTGCTTCCGTCGGACGTGTGCGCCCCCTTAGCTCAATTGGTCAGAGCATCTGACTCTTAATCAGAGGGTTGAAGGTTCGAGTCCTTCAGGGGGCACTCAAGAAAGCTAGGCCGCTTGGTGTATTCACGCTAACCTGCGCGATAGCGCCGAGCCGATTCAGGTGGTTGGCTTCTTTGAAGCTTGGGGGTAATCGCGGCCGGTTGATAGACTCGGGGCACGGGCTTGGCGCGTCCGATGCGCAGGACAAGAGAGTCTGCGGGGCACTGCTCGCCGTACTGGCAGGAAGTGGGCTCGTGGCTTATCGTATTGAGGGTGGTCGCGAGTGGGGAAAGTGCCGGGTACGGGGTGCCATTGTTGAGTATGCAGAGAGCGGTCGTTACGGGTTCTTCCAGCGGTATTGGCCGGGCGATTGCGATCGAACTTGCCCGGGCGGGAGCCTCGGTCTTGGTTCACGCGCGCCGCAATGCGGCAGGGGCCCAGCGCGTGGCCGAGGAGGTTCGCGCCTTGGGCGTGTCGGCGGAGGTCGTTTTATGCGATTTAGCCGATCCG
>JBBIQF010000403.1:4280-6186 GCA_037442445.1 Planctomycetaceae bacterium | reverse complement strand
GGCGTTTTCTGTGCGTTTCAGCAACCTCGCAAGGAAGGAACACGCGATGGCCAAAGCAGCTCCGAAGAAGGCGGCCAAGCCGCTCAGCAAGTCCCAGGTAGAGGCCAACCTCGCTGAGGCGACCGGGCTTACCAAAAAGCAAGTCGCCGCGGTGCTGGAGGCCCTCTCGGGCGAAATTCAGAAGAGCCTCGGCCCCAAGGGCCCGGGGGTGTTCGTCCTCCCCAAGCTGATCAAGATCGAGAAGAAGCGGGTGCCCCCCCGGCCGGCGCAAAAAGGTGTGCTCAACCGGCTGACGGGCAAGATCGAAGACCGCCCCGCCAAGCCCGCCTCGGTCAAGGTCAAGGTGCGGGCGCTCAAAGGTCTGAAGGACATGGTGCCCAAGCAGTAGCGGGCCTTATTGGGCCATGGTCGGCCCGCGGCAAGCTTGGGTAAGCTTCGGTGGCACGGCCGCCGGCAAGAGCGGGCCCCAGGCGTCTCCTTGCTTGGCATCGCCATCGGACAACGCTGTTGGTGCCGCTGTCCGGCCATACCGGGCAGCGGCAACCTTGCCGCTTGGCCCGTTGCTTCATTGGCTGGCCGGGGGGACAGCCTGCCGGAGCATTTCCTCCAACAGCTCCATCGGCAGGCCAACCACGTTCGTGGGGCTGCCTTCCACGATGTGTACCCAGCCCAGGCGGTCCTGATATCCGAATGCGCCGGCCTTCCCCTCCCAGGCGCCGCTGGCCAGGTATTCCTCGATCTGCTCGTCCGTAAGCCAGTCCATGCGAACCACGGTGGTGGCCACGCGGACTTGCGGCGACCCGCTGGGCACAGGCCAAACGCACACCCCCGTGTGCACCAGATGGCGCTGGCCGCGGAGCATGCGCAGTATCTGCCGGGCGTGCGCTTGATCGAGGGGCTTGCCCACAAGCTGGCCGGCCAACTCCACCACCGTGTCGCAGCCCACTACAATGCCCGAGGGCACCCGGCGGGCGACATCGGCCGCCTTGGCCTCCGCAAGCCGGGCTGCCACCTCGGCGGGGGTGCCCTGGCTGGGCACCTGCGATTCCAAATCGTCGCTTGCCGGCAGGACGTCGAACACGTAGCCGGCCTCGGCCAGAAGTTCCCGCCGCCGCGGCGACCGGCTCGCAAGGATCAGTTTTGGTGGACGCCCGGACATGTTGGTCCGCTTGCTGTTCCAGTAACGCACCCCAAAGGCCAAACGGGTTTCCGCATCCGAGGCCATGAAGCTTGGTCCGCGGCAGGTCCCAGACCACCCGTTCGGGCCTGCTGGGGCCCGCTAATATCCCGCAAATACCGCACCGCACTCCTTATACTCCGGCCGGCATAAGCGCCGCGGCCATGGGCCCTCCACGCCTCGATATTCTGTACGAGGATAACCATTTGCTGGCGCTCGCCAAGCCGGCCGGCCTGCCCACCATGGGGGTGGCCCCGCATTTGCCTTCGCTACTGTCGCTGGCCAAGGAGTACGTGAAGCAGCGTTACAACAAGCCGGGCAACGTATACTTGGGAGTGGTGAGCCGGCTGGACGCTCCGGTAACCGGCGTGGTGCTGTTTGCCCGCACCTCGAAGGCCGCCCGGCGCCTGACCGAGCAGTTCCGTTCAGGCCAGGTACAGAAGATCTATTGGGCGGCCGTGGAAGGCCATGTGCCAAACGAGCACGGCGAGTGCCTCGACTGGCTAGTGCACGACGAGCGGCATCGGCGGGTCCACGTGACCGGGGCGGGCCATCCAGGCGCCCGCGAAGCCCGCCTCGCCTTCCGCCGGTTGCGAACCGCGGGCGGACTGTCGGTGGTCGAAATCGAATTGCACACCGGCCGCAAACACCAAATCCGGGTCCAACTGGCGCATCGTGGCTACCCGATAGTGGGGGACCGCAAGTATGGCAGTCGGCGGGACTTTCCGG
>JBBIQF010000403.1:0-4270 GCA_037442445.1 Planctomycetaceae bacterium | reverse complement strand
CCCTGCACGCGCGGCGCCTGGTGGTGGTCCATCCGGTCCGGCATGAACCGCTGGAACTGGTCGCCCCCCTGCCGGCCAGTTGGTCTGCCCTGGGGAGCCTTGCGGAGGGGTTACCGCTGGGGCCGGCCCCGTGATGCCAGGTGTGGCCGAGTGCCCCACCGGCAACTCCTGCGGATGTTATGCTGCGCCCAACTGCCCGACTTATCGCGGCGACCGTATCGGCCCGAGAGTCGGCCCGCCCGCCTCGGGCACCTTTGGAAACTTGGCGCCCAGGGGGCCGGCCGGTAACGTACCAAGCGCTTGAGGATTAGGATCGTGGATAGCCCCCGCGGGACCCGTTTCGAAGCGGCGCTACTTCGCAGCCGGCTGGTAACGCCGGAGCAGCTCGAGACGGCCTGGTCGCAGATCGAGCTGGCCCTGGCCGATTCGGATCCCTCGATCGAATTGCTCTCGGTCGAGGACCGGCTGGCCAACAAGCTGGTCGAGTTGGGGTATATCAATCGCTGGCAGGCGCAGCAACTCTTGCTGGGCCGATCGAAGTTCAATTTGGGGCCGTACTGGATCATCGAATCCATCGGCCAGGGGGGAATGGGGCAGGTCTTCAAGGCCCGAGACGAGATTCTGGGACGCCTGGTGGCCGTAAAGGTCCTCCCCCGCCACCTGGCGACGCCCGAGGCGGTGGCCAATTTCCGCCGCGAGATCGAGGCCCAAGCCCGGCTGGACCACCCGAACCTCGTTCGCGCCCTGGACTCAGGCGAGGACGGCAAGGTGTGCTACCTGGTAACCGAGTACGTGCCGGGTCCCGACCTGCGAAAACTGGTCCGGGCCAAAGGTCCGATGAACATGGAGCGGGCGGCGCATATCATTTCCCAGGCGGCCTGCGCCCTGCAGCACGCCCACGAGCAGGGCTTGGTCCACCGGGACGTGAAGCCGGGCAACATCCTCGTAACCCCCGATGGCGAGGCGAAGCTTTCGGACCTGGGGCTGGCCGGTCCGTTGCAGGGCGACCTGGCCAGCGACCCCCGCTTCGGGCGGATCGTGGGCACGGCCGACTATCTGTCGCCCGACCATATCCAGTCGCCCTGGGAGCCCACCCCTGCGTGGGACATCTACTCGCTGGGCTGCACGCTGTACTATGCGGTGACCGGCAAGGTGCCGTTCCCCGGCGGCTCGACCCGCGACAAGGTGCACGCCCATTTGCGCCTGCGGCCTTTGGATCCCCGCCGGCTGAACCCCAATCTGAGTTCCGCGTTCGTCGAAGTGCTGGCCGACATGATGGCCAAAGACCCCCGCGAGCGGATTCCCACGGCGGCCGAGGTCGTTGCCCGGCTGGCTCCGTGGGTCAACGCGCCGGACCGGGGGGTATTGGCCGCCCGGCTGGGCAAGGCCGGCCGGCTGCTGACCGCAGTGCCCTATGCCGTGGCCTCGGGCGACGAGGACGAGGAAATGGACGATACCGAGTCCAGTTTTCCCGACCTGCCGCAGATCGCCCTTGGGTCTGCGGAATCGCCGGGCCAGACCTCGCAGGTGACGGGCCGGCTGGCCTCGCCCGGCGATGCGACGGTGTCGCGGTTCGAGATGGAGGGCGAGCCGGTCGAGCCCCACTTGCCCTTGGCCGGGCCTTTGGCGGTGTTCCTGGGCTTCCCCCTGGCGGTCGTTGCGGTGGTGGTGGGACTGGCGTATCTGGTGCGGCTGTTGTGGTGATGGGCTGGGCAGGGCACAATAGGGCCATCGCCCGCTGCCGCATGAGTGGCCCGCAGTGTGGCGGAGAGGGTGGCGGAGCCGGGGCATGGCCCCGTGGCCTTTGTGCGGCCTGGCGGTGACTTTACGCCCTGCAAACCGCTTGTTACGGAGACTCCCACGATGCGTGCGAAATGCTGGTCCGCAATTGGTTTTGCGATCGTGCTGGTGGGGGTGGCCGGCTCGGCTTGGGCCGCCCCCCAAGAGGACACGCTTTGGCAGCAGGCCGATGCCCGGATCGAAAAACACCGCAAGGTCGATGTCCAGCTTGTCGTTCGCCGCGGGGGCAAGCCTCTGCCGGGTGCCCGGGTGACGATCGAGCAGACCCGGCACGCTTTTCTGTTCGGGTGCAACATCTTTTTGTGGGGACGGGCGGGCGATGCGGCGGCCGAGGAGGCGTATCGCCGGCGGTTTGCTGACCTGTTGAATTACGCCACGCTGCCTTTCTACTGGCCGAGCTACGAGCCGCAGCGGGGCGAGCCGGACCACGCCCGCACCGAACAGATCGCCCGCTGGTGCCGCGAGCACGGCATTTTGACCAAGGGGCATCCGCTGGCGTGGAACTTCGCCGATCCGCGGTGGCTTCCGGAAGATGTCGAAGAGGTGCGGCGCCTGCAACTGGCCCGCATCGCAGACTGCGTGTCGCGGTTTGCCGGGCTGATCGACCGCTGGGACGTGGTCAACGAGGCCACGCATTTCGACCGGCCCGAGTTCCTCCGCCGCGCCCCGCGCACCAGCGCCCTGTGGCAGAAGTTCGGCCGGGTGGAGTTCACCCGGGAGTGTTTCCGGCACGCCCGCAAGGCCAACCCCAAGGCCATCCTGCTGATCAACGATTACCGCACCGACCCCGCATACGAGAAACTCATCGAACAGTTGGTCGATGACCAGGGCAAGCCGGTTTACGACGTCATCGGCATCCAGAGCCACATGCACAGGGGTGTTTGGCCGAATCAGAAAATCTGGGAAGTGTGCGAGCGTTTTGCCCGCTTCGGCGTGCCGCTGCACTTTACGGAAACGACCATCGTTTCGGGCGAGCCGGGGTATGAACGGCGCGGGCCGTGGGTCACCACGCCTGAAGGCGAAGCCCGCCAGGCCCGCGAGGTCGTGCGGTTTTATACCATGCTGTTCTCCCACCCGGCGGTGGAGGCCATCACGTGGTGGGACTTCAGCGATCGCGGGGCGTGGCAGCGTGCACCGGCCGGGTTCCTCCGCGCCGATATGTCCCCCAAGCCCGCCTATGACGAACTCGTGAAGCTCATCAAAGGCAAGTGGTGGACCCGCACCGAAGGCACCACCGACCCGCAGGGCCGCGTGGCCTTCCGCGGCTTCTCGGGCGATTACCGGGTTCGCGTCACCGTCGAAGGCCGCACCGTGGAACGCACATTCCAGGTGCCCCTGCGCCGGCTGGCCGCCCAAACCAAGATCGAAGTGGACGTCGCGGCGAAATGAGCGTGGGGTACCCGGCCTGGTGGCCGCGGCCACGGCGATGCCGGCCGATGTGCCGAGAAGGCCGCACCCGGGCCAACACCGCAGACGCCCACTCGACCCGCCGCGAAGTTCCTTGAACCCCTGAAGGTTTACAACACTGCCGTCTTTGCGCGTGCCGCTTACTATGTCTGCTCACGAGACCGACGCCTGCGCACCGTTCGTTGGGGAAACCATCTGCAAGACGTTTTGGCCTACGCTGGGTGCCACCCGGCTGGGCCGGTGGATCGGCCGCATGGCCCTTATGGGCCCCGGCAGCGGCCCGCTTAGGCTGGGCGCGTTGATTGCCGCGGTGCTGGCCCCCCTGGCCCTGGCCATCTATCTCTGGCAGGTGCTGCCCCCGGTGGTCCGCCGCTACCGGCTGACCACCCGCCGGATCGTCGTCCAAAAGGGGTTGCCGCCCCGCGAGCACGCCTCGCTCGGCCTGGACCAGTTCGACGACATACGCTTGGACGTGCTGCCCGGCCAGGAGTATTTCCACGCCGCCGACCTGGTTTTTTTCCACGGCCAGAGGGAGGTCTTGCGCCTGCCGGGTGTGGGCCGGGCCCAGGTGGTCCGCCAACTGTGCCTGGAAACCCGCGCCAGCTTCCGGGCCATTCAGGCGGTTCTCCAGCGGGAAGAATCCACACCGGAGCCAGCCCCGGCCAATGCCCCGGCCGCGGGCGGCTGATCCGCCATGTTGCCCGGCCCCCAGCAGCGCCATATGCCGGCACCGCTGGGCTGCGGCCAGGCCTTGGCGTGCATTGCTTTGCGCCTTGCGCGGCGCCACAATACGGTCCACGTATCCGCAACGCGTGTGTCTTTGGGAGGGAATCGCCATGCGATGGCTGGGAAAATCGCTTTTCGCCGCGGCGGCCTATTTGGTGCTCGCAAGCGCATGGTGTACCGCGGCCGAGCCTCGCCGGCCGAACGTCTTGCTCATCATGTCCGACGACCTGAACTGCCGCCTGGGATGTTACGGCGATCCGCTGGTCCGCTCCCCGAACATCGACCGCCTGGCCGCCAGGGGCGTCCGCTTCGACCGGGCGTACTGCCAGTATCCCCT
>JBBIQF010000402.1:0-6189 GCA_037442445.1 Planctomycetaceae bacterium | reverse complement strand
CGGCGGGCCCGTTTGCAAAAGTCATGCAGGAAATGCTCGGCCAACAGCAGGATGTCTTGCGGCCGATCGCGCAGCGGCGGAAGCTCCAGCGTGACCACATTGAGGCGGTAGAACAGGTCTTCCCGGAATTTCTTTTGCCGAACCAACTCGGCGAGGTCCTGGTTGGTGGCCGCCAGTACCCGGACATCGGTGGCCACGGGGGTCGAGCCACCCACGCGCACCAATACGCGCTCTTCCAGCACTCGGAGCAGCTTGGCCTGCCCGGCCAGACTGAGGTCGCCAATCTCGTCGAGCAGCAAGGTGCCGCCCGAGGCCAGCTCGAACTTGCCCGGCCGGGCCTCCCGGGCGTCGGTAAAGGCCCCGCGCTCATGGCCGAAAAGTTCGCTCTCGGCCAGCGCCTCCGGAATGGCAGCGCAGTTGACCGCGATAAAGGGCTTTTCGCGCCGCCGGCTGAGGTAGTGGATCATCTGCGCCACCACCTCCTTGCCTGTGCCGTTTTCGCCAAGGATGAGCACGGCAAGCTCCGTGTCGGCCACGCGGCGGATGACCGAGCGCAGGGCCTCGATGGCAGGGCTCTGGCCGAGGAGCTGCACCTGCCCGGCCGCTTGCTCGGTCAGTTGCCGGCGGTTGGCGAGCAATTGCTGGCGGTCCTGGGCGTTTTCCAGGGCCACGGCCGCATGGCGGGCCAGTTCCTCGAGCCCCGCTTCATCCTCGGGGCCGAAGGCGCCCGATCGCTTGTTGATGACCTCGAACACGCCGAGCAGCTCGCCCGCGGCCGTTCGCAAGGGCACGGCCAAGAGGCTTTCGGTGTGGTAGCCCGTCTGGGCATCGATGCGGCGGTCGATGAGCTGGGAATGACGTGCGGCGTCGGCCCGCACCGGCGCACCCCGCCGCAACACCTCGCCCACCACCCCGCGGTCCTCCGGGACCCGCAACTCGCCTTCCGGTACGCCCAATGCCGGCCGGCCCACAAGGGTGTGCGTGCCCCGGTCCCAAAGGAAGATGCTAGCCCGGTCGGCATCCAAGAGCCGGGTGGCGGCCTCGGCCATCTGCACCAACAGCGGCCCCAGTTCCCGCGTGCGGTTCCACTGCTGGACGATTTCCAGCACCGTCTCCAGGCGCTGGAGCCTTTGCCGCTGGCTCTGCCGGGAAGTCACCCCCGCCAAACCCGCGGCAAGGATCGCCGCTAGCGCTTCGAGTTGGGGAAGTTCGGCCGGTGGCGGTTGATTTTCGGCCAAACGCAGCACGCACACGGCCGAAGCCCGCCCCCGGCTGCCCATGGGCAAAGCCACCCAGCCCGCGCGAGCCAGGGGGACCTCGCGGTCCAGGGCGTCGGCCAATAGGTCCTCCGGCAAAGGATGCCGGGTGCCCGCCTGAGCCTCCACGACCCAGTTCCCCTCTCGCGGGGCAACCACGGCGCCGAAAACCGCGCCCGTGGCTGGCAGCATGGCAACCAGCGATTGGCCCAAATAGCCTTCTGGCTGCTGAGCCGTCAGCCCCAACGCCAAGAGCTCGCTCGCCAGGGCCACCAAAGCCGGCCGAGAGCGCAATGGATCAAGCCATGTGTCAGCAGGTGTATTGCGGAGGACAGGCATTTTTCACCAAATGCATAGGTTCCACTTGGAACGCACGGGTTCAACTACAGGTGTGGCAATGTGGCCAAACGTGTCGCCAAATAGGACCGCCGCCCATCTATGCAAAATGGGGCAGTGCCGCGCCCGCGGCGCACCGAGTGTAGCCGAAAGGATACTCAAGAGGAATGCCAGTGGCGCGAACGATACGGATTGCCTCGCACCCAAGAGACGGCTGGCTCCGTGTGGCGCAAAGGGTCGCGCCGTTTGACGCAAGTCCTTTTCGCTATGCCTATTGGCGCCGACCATGGACGGGGCGACTGCCCGAAAGGATCGAAAGAGACCAAGAGAACACCTGCTATCGAGGGGTGCAATTCGATTCGCTAAAGCTGACCTGGTCGCTATATATTCCCTATTCTTCCGCCGAGCGGGGGTTGACCCTTTGGGCGCCGGTCGCTATCTTCCGCGGTTCGGCTACGCCGGGTTCGGCCCGGCCTGGCCGGGGTGGGCGCGTGGTGGCCCTCATGTGGGGTCACCCTAGTGTGCAAAATCGGACATGGGTTCGGGGGTTTCGCGACACGCATCGGGCGGACCTCCGGCCAGACCAACGGGCGGTCGCTCGCTGGGACGCCCGGTACACAACCGACGCCAACAGAACTTGCGTGCCCTGGCAGCCCGGCGGAGCCTTGGTCGCCGGCTTTCGGGCGGCAGCGCCGGGTTGGGGGGCAAGCTGGGCTACCCATTATCGAGGGTCGATTGGGGGGCCGAAGGATGCCGGGCCTGCCGCAACCCGGCAGCAAAGGGGCATAACGGGGGCCGAGCGTGCGGCAAAGGAGCGCGCAAAGGTGCCTTATCACTCCATCGTGTGTGTCAAGCAGGTGCCCGATACGGCCAACATCACGGCCGATGCCATGAAGGAAGACGGCACGGTCAATCGGGCGGCCTTGCCGGCAATCTTCAATCCCGAGGATTTGAACGCTTTGGAGGTCGCCGTCCAGATACGCGACCGGCATGGGGGCACGGTGACTGCGATCAGCATGGGGCCGCCCAAAGCCGCCGATGTGCTCCGCGATTGCCTGTACCGGGGCGCCGATCGCGTGATTTTGATCACGGATCGCCGAGCTGCGGCCAGCGACACCCTGGCCACGAGCTATATCCTTAGTCAGGCCGTCAAAACGGTGGGGCGGTACGATTTGGTGTTTTGCGGCCGGCAGGCGATCGACGGCGACACGGCCCAAGTGGGCCCCCAATTGGCGGAAAAACTCGGTTTGCCCCAGGTGACGTACCTCGAGGAGTTGGTAGCGTTGGAAGGGGACCGGGTGCAAGTGCGGCGGAACGTGGGCCACGGGTGGGAGTTGGTCGAGGCCCGGCTGCCGCTTTTGGTCACGGTGTTGGGGACGGCCAACACGCCCCGCCCGCCGGCGGCTCGCCGGGTGATGCGGTTCAAGCGGGCGCGGGTCGAAGCGGAACTTGCGGCCGAGGTGCAGCAAGCCATGCCGCAAGCCACCGAGGCCGAGCGGGCCCAGGAGGTCCGCCGCCGGGCCGACGCGCTTTGCCAGCAGGGCCTGCTTATCGAGCAGTGGAGTTTGGACGATATCGGAGCCGAACTGTCGCGGTGCGGCCTGGCGGGTTCGCCCACCAAGGTGTTCCGCGTGCAGTCCATCGTGCTGACCAAACAGGGCTATACCGAGATTCCGCCGACCGAAGAGGGCGTGCGGCGCCTGATCCATGAGCTGGTGGTAGATCACACCTTGGGCTAGGGGGGGCCGGGCTGTGCCCTCCGGGCCGCCGGCCGCTCACCGGTGCCCGCGGGGGCCGTGGCGGATGGAAAAGGAAAGCATTGCAAAGCGATGATCGAACCCAATCGCCAGGGCGAAGTCTGGGTCTTCGCTGAACAGGAAGACCGGGTGCTAAGCGAGGTATCGTTGGAGCTGTCCGGCAAGGCCCGGGAACTGGCCGACCGGCTTGGCGTGCCCATGGGCGCGGTGTTGCCGGGCGAGGGTATCGGCCCGCTGGCATCGCGGCTTGTCGCCCATGGGGCGGACCGCGTGTACGTGGTCGATCACCCGTTGTTGGCCCACTATCAGACGCTCCCGTATGCCCGGGTGTTGTGCACCCTCATCGAGCGGCACCGGCCGCAGATCGTCCTCTACGGCGCCACGCCGCTGGGGCGCGACCTGGCCCCCCGGGTCGCATCGCAGATGCGGGCCGGCATGACCGCCGACTGCACCGATCTGGATATCGCCGATGTGACCGACCCGCGAACCAAGCAGGTGCACAAGAACCTCTTGCTCCAGATCCGGCCTGCATTCGGCGGCAACATCATCGCCACCATCGTCAATTACGACCGCTGGCCCCAGATGGCCACGGTCCGCGAAGGGGTGATGGCCCTGCGACCGCCGGATTTCGGGCGCCCTGGCCAGGTCATCCAGGAATCGGTGGAGCTGGACGAGGGGCTTTTGGCCCTGCGCCTGATCCAGCGGCATATCGAGCCCCGCAGGGTGAACCTCAAAGGCGCACGGGTGATCGTGGCCGGCGGAGGTGGCGTGGGCAGCCGCGAGAACTTCCGCCTGATCCACGAGTTGGCCGGCGTCATCGGCGGGGCGGTGGGCGCCAGCCGGGCGGCAGTCGATAGCGGCTACATCGGCAAGGAGCATCAGATCGGGCAGACGGGGACCACGGTCCGGCCGGCCCTGTACATCGCCGCGGGCATCAGCGGGGCCGTGCAGCACCGCGCGGGGATGGAGGAGTCGGCCAAGATCGTCGCCATCAACAAGGACCCCAATGCCCCCATTTTCTCCGTGGCGCATTACGGCATCGTGGGCGACCTGAACCGGGTCATCCCCATGATGATCAAGGCCCTCAAGGAACGGCGGGCCGGGTGAAACCTATGGCCTCGGCAAGGGGCGCTTGCGCCTGGCAAGCGCGTGGAAAACAAAGGCATTTCCGGCACACGACCGGCGGATCGCGTTGGAGCAGAATCCGGGGCCGGCCCCAGGCGGCAGCGGTGCCGCCCGGGCAGGCGCCTGGCGCACGAGTCCCATCGAAATCAATCGGGTACGAGGTTGCCTGTGGGAAACTTCTTCCTCGATAATGCGGACATCCAGTTCCATTTTCAGCACGCCGACTTGCTCGCGCTGGCCCGGCTCCAGGAGGACCGCACGGACAACGGCCAGGCCGATTATGTCCCCGTGGACGAGGCCGATGCGGTGGACAACTACCGCCGGGTGCTGGAGATCGTGGGGGAGATTGCGGCCGACACCATCGCCCCCCATGCCGAGACCGTGGACCGCGAGGGGAACCGGCTGAATCCCGATGGCACGGTCACCCTGCACCCGTTGGTGCAGGAGAATCTGCGGCGGGTGGCCCAGGCCGATCTGATGGGCTTCACCCTGCCCCGCAAGTACGGCGGCTTGAATTGCCCCACGCTCATCTACACCATGGCTACGGAGATCGTCAGCCGGGCCGATTGCTCGTTCATGAACCTCTTCGGCCTGCAGGGCATTGCCGAGACGATCAACGCCTTTGCCAGCCAAGAGATCAAGGACCACATCTTGCCGCGGTTCTGCCGGGGCGAGGTGACCGGGGCCATGGTGCTTACCGAGCCTGATGCGGGCAGCGACCTGCAATCGGTGCGGCTGCGGGCCTACCAGGACGAAAACGGCCAGTGGCGGCTCAACGGGGTGAAGCGGTTCATCACCAACGGGTGCGGCGAGGTGCTGCTGGTGCTGGCCCGCAGCGAGCCGGATATCGCCGACGGGCGCGGCCTGAGCCTGTTCTATGCCGAACGCTCCGACCGGGTGCGGGTGCGCCACCTGGAGGAAAAACTGGGCATCCACGGGTCGCCCACCTGCGAATTGGTGTTCGACGACCTTCCCGCCCAGCTCATCGGCGAGCGGCAGCGGGGCTTGATCACCTACGTCATGGCGCTGATGAACGGTGCGCGGGTGGGTATCGCGGCGCAGTCGCTGGGCGTGGCCGAGGCCGCCTTCCGCCTCGCCCGCCGCTACGCCCACACCCGGCACCAGTTTGGCGGCCCCATCGAGCGCCTGCCCGCCGTGGCCGAAATGGTGACCGACATGCAAATCCACCTCGAGGCCGCCCGGGCCCTAGCCTACGAGACCGCCCGCATCTGCGACCACGAAAACAACAACCTGCGGATTCTGGAAGGCGGGCTTGCACGCGACAAGGAAGAAGAAAAACAGCGCAAACAGGCCGCCCGGGTGTGGAAGCGGATCAACGGCATGTTGACCCCCATGAGCAAGTACTACTGCTCGGAGATGGCCTGCACGGTGGCCAATCAGGCGCTTCAAGTGCTGGGCGGGTCCGGGTACATGAAGGACTACGCCGCCGAGCGGTACTTGCGCGACGCCCGCATCACCACCATCTACGAGGGGACCAGCCAGCTCCAGATCGTCGCCGCCATCCGCGGCGTGGCCTCCGGGGCTTTGGAATCCTACGTGGCCGCCTTCGAGAAGATTTCCTACAGCGACCCCCTGCTGGCCGGACTCCAGCAGAAACTCATCGAGGCCAAGGAGCAAATCCTCGAGGCCGTGCAATTTGTTAAAGGGCGTTCGGCGTCGTACCTGGACCTTTCCGGGCGGCGGCTGGTGGACGC
>JBBIQF010000401.1:0-6192 GCA_037442445.1 Planctomycetaceae bacterium | reverse complement strand
AGCACCCGGGCCCGCGCTGCAAACCCGTGCCAAGTGCCCCGGGGCGATCGATACTGGGCCGGAAACGCCTCCGCCCCAGCCGGCCGGTAGCTCTCCAGAAGCCCCTCGCGCTCCAGGCGAAGGGTGTTCAATATCTCGTTGTTCCAGAAAACATCGCACCGGGGGCGGTCTCGCTCGGCCAGAATGGCCTGCGCCAGGCCCACCGTCTTGGTCGCCTCGGTGTCGAACTTGGGCACCGCGGCGATGCCGGTTTCGTCGCCGAAGCGCTGCAACACCGGTTCCGAAAACTCGGCATCCAGAGCCGTATAGACCACCACCTGCTGCCCCGTGCGGCCCCAACAACCGCCCGCCACCAGCACTGCCCACACTGCCGCAGGTACACACAACTTTGCAAATCCGAACCACCCTTGCTGCATGAGCGCCATACCTCGCTTTGAGTCCCGCTGGAGGAGCACGATTGACCGGCCGCCCGGGGCAAAAGGGATTTGCTGTCCACCCACGCCTGCGGGCCGCCGTTCGGCACACCGTAAACCCCGAATTGCCCCAAGGACTGGACGGTACGCGATCCGGGGCGCACGGGGCACCCTCCTATTCTTGGCAAAGTGGCAGGGCACCGGCCAGTAGAATCGCCCAGGAGTGGTGGTTCGAAACCAGCCTATGGTGGGATTACCCACAAGGCAGCCGAAGCAAGGTCGCAGTCTTGCCCCTACGGTAACCCCACCCGCCTCCACATTCCAGACGCCCGTCAGGCCGGCACGTTCCCCTCGGCCAGGGAAGGCCGCGCCACTTTGCAACCGCCGGCCACGTGGTAAAATAATAGCGAAATTGCATGGGCCAGCCGGTGCGGAGGTTCACCGCCCCGCGGCGGCCGGGCAGGTTCGGCATGGCCGTTTCGGCCAGGCCGCGGCGGGCAGTTGGTCCGCAGTTCCGTTGGGGTCCGGCCGTCTGGCAATCGGTCTGGCCGAGCATTTCCGGAGGGTACGCGAACGGTTAGCAGCCTGACTCGAAATCAGGTGCCGGCATAGCCGGTTGAGGGTTCGAATCCCTTGCCCTCCGCCTTCGCAGGTACAAGCCACGCCGCGAGTGCGTGGCTTCTTTTTTGGAAACGGGGACGTAGCTCGTTTTTTTCGGGCTTTTTTGCGAACGGCGGCGCGGCGGGTTTCTCTGTCGGGCCAGCCGGGCGGCTGGCAGGAAAGAGTGGCCGCCCAAAAAACGAGCGACGTCCCCGTTTCGAGGGCTTGCGTTCTGGCCGTCGGGGTGCCATGCTCGATGCACCCGGCGTGCCTGGGGGCCAAACCCCGGAACGTGGGCACGCTTCGATTTTCGAGCTTCAATCTGGGAGGATACACCATGCGCATGTTGCAATGGGCGGTGCTGGCGGCGGGTGTGCTCGGCGTTTGGCTGCCGGCCGAGGCCGCCGAACTCGTGCTGGCCGACGGAGGCAAGTCGGCGTTTCAGATCGTCGTTGCCCAGCAGGCCCCGCCTTCCACGCGGTACGCGGCCGAGGAACTCCAGCGGTTCCTCGAAGAGATCACAGGCGCCCGGCTACCCATCGTTACCGACGCCACGCCGGCCGGGCCGCAGGAGATCGTCCTGGGCGACAGCACCCGCCTGAAGGCCCTGGGCCTGGGCATCGACTTCAACGCCCTCGGGGCCGAGGGATATGTGCTGCGGACCGCAGGGCCGCATCTGGTGATCGCAGGGGGGATGCCGCGGGGGACGCTCTACGGCGTGTACGGGTTGTTGGAGGACCATCTGGGGTGCCGGTGGTTTGCGCCGGGGGTCAGCCGCATTCCCAAGCGGCCGCGCCTGGTGCTGGGCCCGTTGAACGAGACCAAGGTGCCGGTGCTGGAGTATCGCGAGCCGTTCACGTTCGATTGCTTCGATGGCGACTGGTGTGCGCGGAATCGGATGAATTCGTCGTCGGGCCGGCTGGAGGCCCGGCACGGGGGCAAGGTCCGCTTTGGCGACGGGTTCTTCGTGCACACGTTTGCCCGGCTGGTGCCGCCGGAGAAATACTTCAAAGAGCATCCCGAGTACTTCTCGCTGGTCGGGGGCAAGCGGCAGGACGGCTATGCGCAGCTTTGCTGCACCAACGAGGACGTCATCCGGCTGTGCACCGAGGGGGTGCTGGCGGCCATGCGGGCCCAGCCCGACGCCTTCGTGTTTTCCGTGTCGCAGAACGATACCGACAAGCATTGCGAATGCGATCGCTGCCAGGCGCTAGCCCGCCAGGAGGATTCGCAGATGGCGCCGGTACTGTACCTGGTGAACCGGTTGGCCGAGGCGGCCGAAAAGCAGTTCCCCGGCAAGGCCATCGAAACTTTGGCGTACCAATGGACGCGCAAGCCGCCGAAGACCATGCGGCCGCGGCCCAACGTCATCATCCGCCTGTGCTCGATCGAGTGCTGCTTTGCGCATCCTCTGGACGGGTGTTCCAGCCCGGAGAACAAGCGGTTCGTCGAGGACCTGCGGGGTTGGGCCAAGGTCAGCCAGCGCCTCTGGGTGTGGGACTACGTGACCGATTTTGCCCACTACCTGCTTCCCTTCCCCAACCAGCGCGTGCGGAACGACAACATCCGGCTGTTCGTCAAGAACAACGTCAAAGGCATCTTCGAGCAGGACACCTACGACACGCCCCACAGCGAGCTGGCTGCCTTGGGGGGCTACATGACGGCCAAGTTCCTCTGGAACCCCGACTACGACGAGAACACGGCCATGAACGAGTTTCTGGAGGGCTATTACGGCCCGGCAGCCGGCCCGATCCGCAAGTACATCGACCTGCTCCACGATCGCGCCGAGCGCGAAAACATCCACGTGCACATCTGGGCGCCGCCCTCCAGCCCGCACCTTTCGACCGAATTGCTTGTGGCGGCCAACGCCTTGTGGCAGGAAGCAGAGAAGCTGGCGGCCGGCCAGCCCGATGTGCTACGGCGCGTGCAGATCTCGCGCATGAGCGTGGACTACGCCATTGTGGAGCGGGCGCGCCATGCCGGGGCCCGGCCTGGGGCGACCGACACAGCGCTTGCGGCTTTGGCCAAAGAGCGTTTTGCGCCGTTCATCGAGACGCTCCGCAGTAGCGGCCTGCGGAATCTCCGCGAGGGGCGGAGGTTGGACCTGGAGGACTACCGCCAGAACCTGGCCAAGGCGCTTGGCATCGGAAAATAACGGGGGCAGCCCCAGAGGGGGGCTAGGGGCTCGGGGAGGCGGAACGCTGTCATATCGCGCGGCGATACCCCCCCTATCGGGCGATATGTTCGATTCGCGGCCAGCCGACTTGCAGGCGGATTGACATAAGCATTGCTTATGGTATAAGATTCGCTTATGAACATCGAGACGCTGCGAATCTTCTGTGATGTCGTCCAGCACCAGAGTTTTTCGCGGGGGGCGGCGGCCAATAACATCAGCCAGTCGGCGGCCACCCAGTCGATCCACCGCATGGAGCGGCACTTCGGCGTGCAGCTTGTCGACCGCAACAAGCGGCCCTTTGTGCTGACGCCGGAGGGCCAGGCCTGCTACGAAGGATTCCGCGAGGTGCTGGAGCTGTACGACGCGGTCGAGACCAAGGTCCGCTCGCTGCGCAAAGAGATATCGGGGCTGGTGCGGGTGGCGGCCATCTATTCCGTGGGCCTGTACGATATGGCCCGCTCCATGCAAGACTTCATGCGCCGCTACCCCAAGGCGAAGGTCCGGCTGGAGTATCTGCGCCCCAACAAGGTGTACGAGGCGGTGTTGAACTCCGAGGTGGACCTGGGTATCGTGTCCTACCCCACGCAGACGCCGGAGCTATCGGTCATTCCCTTGCGGAGCGAGCGGATGGTGCTGGTGTGCCACCCCAAACATCACCTGGCGGTGCGGAGTGCGGTGACGGCCGAGCACCTCCAGGACGAGGATTTCGTGGCGTTCGACCGCGAGTTGCCCATCCGCAAGGAGATCGACCGTTACTTGCGGCAGCGGTCGGTCAGCATCCGGGTGGTGATGGAGTTCGACAATATCGAGACGATCAAGCAGGCGGTGGAGATTGGGGCCGGCATCAGCATTTTGCCCGAGCCCACGGTGACCATGGCGGTGGAGACGGGCCGGCTGGCCGCGGTCCGGCTGATCGCCCCGCAATTGTACCGGCCGGTGGGCATCATCCACCGCCAGCGCAAGGTGTTCAGTCCCACGGCGCTGAAGTTCATCGAGCTGCTGCAAGAGGTCCAGGATCACGCCCAGCCTGAGGAGAGTTGATGCGCGACCCCGAGGTGTCGGTCACGTTCCAGCCGCTGGGCAGGACCGTTCATGTGTTGCCGGGGACTCGGCTATCGGAGGCGGCCGCCGTGGCCGGCCTGCCGCTGGAAATGCCCTGCGGGGGCGAGGGCACCTGCGGGAAGTGCCGGGTGATCGTGCGCCCGGCGCCGGAGCCCGGCCCGGCCGAGCTGCGGTTGCTCTCGCCCGCCGAATTGGCCCAGGGGACGCGGCTGGCCTGCCAGAACGCGGTCCAAGAGGGCCTTCAGGTCGAGGTGCCGCGGAGCAGCCTGGCCGGCTACGAATGCCGCATTCTGGCCGGCAGCACGACCGGCCGGTCCGCAAGGTGCTCGCCGAGTTGCCCGAACCCCATCGCGGCGACGACGTGGCCGATTTGGCACGCCTCCAGCGCGCGATAGGGCCAGTCGAGGCCGAGCTCGAGGTGCTTCGCGCGCTGCCCGAGCGGCTTCGCCAGTGCCGCTTTCGCGGGACGGCGGTCCTCGACGGCGGCCGGCTTATGGATTTCGAGCCGGGCGACACCCGCTCGCATGGCTTCGCCCTGGCCGTGGATGTGGGCACCACCACCCTGGTGGCCAGCCTGATGGACCTGGCCACCGGCCAGCAGCGTGCGGTCGCCTCGCGACTGAATCCGCAGACCGCCTGCGGCGATGACGTGCTTTCGCGGATACTGTATGCCCAGCGGCCGGGCGGCCTCGAAGAACTCCGGCAGCGGGTGGTCGCCGCCGTGGATGCGATGATCGGCGAGCTGTGCAGCGAGGCGGCCATCGAGCGGCGGGCGATCTACACGGCGGCGATTTCCGGCAATGCCACCATGCAGCAGTTGTTCTGCGGCGTGGATCCGCGCTACCTGGGGCAGGTCCCCTTTGTGCCCGCCACGAGCGACGCCTTGCAAGTGCCCGCCAGCGCCCTCGGCCTCGAAATCCATCCGCAAGGCCGGGTCTTCGTGTTGCCGGTGATCGGCGGGTTCGTGGGCGGCGACACGGTGGCGGGGATACTTTCCACGCGGCTGGGCGAGTGGGCACGGCCTGCGCTGTTGGTCGATATCGGCACCAACGGCGAGATCGTGCTGTGGACGGGCCAGCGACTGCTGGCCGCCTCGACCGCCGCCGGCCCCGCCTTCGAAGGGGCACGCATTTCCCAAGGGATGCGGGCCAGCGTGGGCGCTATCGAAAAAGTGGTCCTCCGCGACGGCGACCTGCACCTGAACGTCATCGGCGATGCGCCGCCGGTGGGGCTGTGCGGGTCGGCGCTTATCGACGCGGCGGCTGAGCTGCTCCGCGCCGGCATCCTGACCCCCGAAGGCCGGCTGCTGACCAATGACCAGCTCCCGGCAAATTGCCCCGAATTGCTCCGCCGCCGCCTGGTGGCCGATAACGGCAAGCCCGCAGTGGTGCTGGCGTGGGAGAGCGATTCGGGGCACGGCCGGGCGGTCACCCTCACCCAACGCGACTTCCGCGAACTGCAATTGGCATCGGGCGCTATTCGGGCGGGCATCGCCATATTGCTGCGGCGGGCCGGCTTGGAGCCTACCGAATTGGACGCCGTGCTGCTGGCCGGCGGCTTCGGCAACTTCATCCGCCGCAGCAATGCCCAGCGGATCGGGCTTTTGCCCGGCGAAGTCCCCCGGCAGCGCATCCGGTTCGTGGGGAACACTTCTCTGGCCGGGGCACGCTGGGCGGCACTGTCGCTTGCGGCCCGCGAGGAAGCCAAACGCCTGGCCCGCCAGACCGAACATGTGGACCTTTCCAGCGACCCGGAGTTCCACGCCACATTTGCCCGGTCGATGATCTTTCCGTGAGGACTCTTGTGGTTCGAGGGCCTTTGACGGCGGGCCGCTGCCGAGCTGGCACCTGACCCGAAATCGGGTGCCCCACGCTACTTCGAGGCGTCATTGGGGCGCACAAGGGCACGCACTGGCAGCAACGGCCATTCCGCGGCAGAGTG
>JBBIQF010000400.1:0-6211 GCA_037442445.1 Planctomycetaceae bacterium | reverse complement strand
ATCGAGTTCCACAAGGGGTTCCAGCCAGTCGAGCGCGTCGCGGATGTCGAGAAGGTCGGCGTCGGCCGGTGCGTCCGGCGGCAAAGCCTCGGTCTGGAGCACCAGGCGCCGTGGCGGCCGAGCGGCGTCGAACACCAGGCGGCTGGTATCCAGCACCTCGGACGAGCCGACCAGCGTCTTGCCCGCAAACGCCGGCCGGGGACTAGTGTCTAGAAGGACGCGGCCCCGGACGCATCCGCCCCGGCCAGCCAGATCGTCCAGCCCCAAACCGGTGCGAAATGCGCGGGCCGCGTCGGGCAACGCGAACTCCAGTTCCGAACTCCCATGCACTCCGAATCCCCAGGCGAATAACTGCCCTCCGCTTTCCAGCCACCCGCCTTCCACGTTGCGGTCGGCCTGCCAGGGCCAGAAGTTGCCCAGCGCCCCCTCATACCGCGTGCGCACCGGCTCGAGGCGCGACAGCGGCACTTCGTGGGGCCAAAAGTACTCCCGCAACCGGATGGCATCGGACGCGAGCCACAATGGCTCCAGGCTCCATGCCGGGTGGGCCAAGTGATACCAGCTTGCCGGGTTCTCGACCGCGCCGTACGACATGGCCTGGAAACGCTCGGTGGTGCTGGTAACACGCAGTCCGCTGGCGGTCTCGTACCGAACCAGGCGCTGGCCCTCGCCCGGGGCAAGGGCCGCAAGTTGCTCGAAATATGCCTCCCACGGGTCCAGTGGGGCTAGGTGCAACTCGTCGATGTCGGAAAAGGCCATCTCCACGACGCCCCCCTCGCGGAGCAAGAACACCGAGCGCTCGCCGAATCGCAAGGCCCGATATTCAAGCTGCCGACCATCGCTGGCAAACACCGTGCGCGGCCGGTAGGCCCGGGCTACCGGCCGCCATACGATCCGCCGCAGCCAGGCCGTGGTCACGCGGATTTCCGAACGCCCCGAGCTGTCGGGCGCATCGACCCGCTGGTCCGGCACTACGACCAAATGCGGCGGCAGCCGATGCCGAGGCGACTGCGTGCCATCGCGGAAGGCTACCACTCGGCCAGGCAACCGGTCGCCCCCCGCAAACTCCACCCAGCGATCGGGGGCCACGGGCACGGCGGCCAGGTCCATCACCCACCGCGCCGGATTGCCCGGACTGAACAGCTCACGATCCTGGAGCTTGGGGACCGAGCGGGTGTCATGCCAGGGGCCCAGTTTGCCCCCGACACTCCGCGTCCCATCGCACCATTGGACCACGTAGCGCGAGTCGGGCAGAATGGGCTCGCGAACCACATCGAGTGGGCCGGCAATGTCCGCCCCAACCGGGCCGCCGGCCTCCGGCCCCCTCGCTGGGCTGCTTAGCACCCAGGCGGGCAAGTCCGACGGTTCCTGCGCAGCACCAAGCCATCCGCAGGCTGCGGGATGCAAGACCGCGGCTACCACCCATACTTCCAGACCCCAGTGCCTGCGTCGCATGGACCACCGTGCGCATCCGGACCCAAAGTAAACTTCGACGGGTGCCGGCCCTTGGTGCAGCGGCCATCGGGCGCCGGAATGCCCCAGAACTGAACCTCTTGCCGGACACCTTGGAAAACGCCGCCCAACAGGGGCGACGCTCCATTCTGATAAGCGCAAGAGCAAGGGTCAATCTGCACGGACCAGCGGGTCGGGCCGACACGGCGTGCAGGCGAGGGAGTGTCGCGGGGCTATTCCTCCACCTCGATAGCCTCCTCCGGACAGGACCCGGCCGCCTCACGGGCGGCTGCCTCCAGAGAATCCGGAACCGGGTCTTGCAGCACCTTAGCGATGTTGTCGTCGCCCATCTGGAATACCTCGGGGCAGATGCTTTCGCAGACGCCGCAACCCATGCACTTCTCGCGGTCAACAGACACTTTCACGGTTAGACTCCAAAAACGGGTTAGCACGCTGTGCGGTAGCGGAAAGGCGCCGGACAGTTCCTCGCGCCATGGATCGAAAGAGGCCGCAAGGCCGCGGATATGGCCGCATACCCATCCCAAGTGGGGGCCGCGCCGCCGCGCTACAGAACCCCGGCAGACACTGGATTGTAACCCCCCGGTTGGGAAATTATACTTCGGTGTTTCCGGTTAGCCGAAAATCGCCACCTTCATGATTACTTCACTGAGGTAAAGAGCAGTGCCCGACCTGATACCGCCCCATGGTGGGATGAGCGAACCCGTCGATCGTACGGTGCCAGCAGAAGGGATTGCCGACTTCCTCGCGGAGGCCCGACGGCTGCCTCGATTGCCGGTCTCGGATGCCGACTTGTCCACCGTTTACCGGCTCGGAGACGGGGTATTAAGCCCCCTGACGGGCCCCATGGACCGCGAGACCTACGACCGCGTGCTGGAAGAATCGGTCATCGAGCGCCAGGGCATCAAGTATGCCTGGACCATCCCTTTGGCCCTGCCGGTCAGCGAAAAGCTCGCCCGAACCCTTGGGCCGGGCCAGAAAGTGGCGGTGGTCGATCGCCGGGGCAACATCGTGGCGGTCCTAGAGATCAGCGATGTCTTCCCTTGGGACAAACGGAAGTACCTGCGCCGGGTGTACCTGACCGACCGGACCGATCATCCCGGGGCCGACATGGTGCTCAAGGCCGATGCCGACAAGACCCACCTCGTGGGCGGCGAGATCTGGGTGCTGCCGCAGCCCAAACACCCCTCGTTTGGCAAGTACGTGTTGCCTCCCCGGCAAGTCCGGCGGCTGCTGGCTGAGAAGGGGTGGGAGCGGGTCGTGGCCTTTCAAACGCGGAACCCCTTGCACCGGGCCCACGAGTACGCCTTGGTGTACGGATTGGAGACGCTGTTGCGGGCGGGGTACAACGCGGGGGCCTGCCTGAACCCCCTTCTGGGCGAGACCAAGGAGGATGACGTAAACGCCGAGGTCCGCATGAGGACCTACGAGGCGCTCATCGAAAGCCGCGCACTGGGCGACGGCGACAGCAATCCGGCCCTTTGGGCCCCCCGGGGCGAATCGGTGCCCGACCGGGTCATCCTGCTGGGGCTGGATGTTCTACGCCGGCCCGAAAGAGGCGATCATGCACGCCATCTATCGGCAGAATGTGGGGTTTACCGACCTGATCATCGGTCGCAAGCACGCCGACGCCCCCTACCACGATGGTTCGCCCATCTGGGGCGATTTCGACGCGCAGGAGATTTTCGACCACCTGCCCGGGCAGTTGCACATCCGGCCGTTGAAGGTGGGTTTTGCCGCGTTCTATGCCTCGATCAACCGCGTGGACCTGATGGAGAATCACCCGGACGAGAAGCCTGTTTTCATCTCGGGCAAGGAAGTTCGCAAGGCATTGATGGAGGGGCGGCCTGTGGATCCGCGGATCATGCGGGAAAGCACCGCGCGGATTCTGCGCGAGGCCTTGGCGGGGCGCATGGCCTGCCGGTGAAGCCCGCGGCGCATGCGCCAGGCCCGCGGGCGGCTTGTGCGTCCATTACGGAGTGCCGGCCGTGGGGGCCTGCGGGCAGGCGGCGGACGGCAGAGCCCCTTCAGCCGGCAAAACGGGAGGATCCTGGCCGGGGCCGGCCCGAAGCACCACCTCGCCCGGCCGGCGCCGACCCGAGCAGGCCCACGCTTCCGCCTCGTCGCACAGGCGATTCAGAAGGGCCTCGATCTGGTGCCGAAAGTATTCCAGTCCGTGGCGGTCCAGGTCGGCCGGGATGTGGATATCGCCGCTGACGAGGGCCCTGGCCCGGGACCCCGGCCGAGGGATCGCAAACCGGTCCCAGGCCCGGCGCACTCGCCACGGCCGATCGTATCCGAACCCCATCGCCACCAGCGGCAAGCCCAGCCGCGAGGCGAGAAACACGGCCCCGGGGGCCATGCGGCGGCGCGGGCCCCGCGGCCCATCCGGCGTGATCGTGAGGTTCTTCTGCCGGTTGGTCCGCAACAGTTCCCGCAACGCCGCGATACCCCCGCGCCGCGTCGAGCCCCGCACGAATTCGAAACCCATGTGGCGGGCCACGCGGGCCAGGATGTCCGCGTCGCGATGCCGGCTCAAAAGCATCACCAGATTGCAGTGGCCGCGCAGATACAGCGGAAACAGGATGTACTCGTGCCAAAACACATAGATCCGCTGGCCCTGGCAGCCGCGATAGGCCGGGTCCACCGCCGGATCCTCGTACGAGGCCCGGTAGTCGAGCGTCCCCATCCAGGCCCGCACCGCAGCGGTGGCCACCAGGCCGCCCATCGCTTCCAGAAACGCAATGGCCCGCGACTTTTCGGCACGCATTCCGCCTGAGGCGCTTTGGGCTTCAAGTGTGCCTGTGGGCAACAAGCGAGTGGCCAATCGCCTTTCCCTCCGTGACGGTCTCGAAATCCCATGCCCGCCGGCAAGCGCCCTGGGTTGTTCCGCCCGGCTGCCCGCCGGTGCTTATTCCTCTTCCCATTGGCCCCAGAAGACCTCCTCGGCCGGCCCGGTGAGATAGACATGGTTGTCGTCGGCCCAATGGAGTTCCAAGTCGCCGCCGGGGAGGTGGGCCACCAAGCGGCGGCCGGTGCGGCCGGTCAACACCCCGGCCACGCACACGGCACTTGCCCCCGTGCCGCAGGCCAGCGTCTCGCCCGACCCCCGTTCCCACACCCGCAGGCGGACCTCCTGGGGCGAAAGGACCTCGACGAACTCGGCATTCACGCGGCGTGGAAAACAAGGGTGCCGCTCGATCTGCGGTCCCAGTTGCAGGACCCACGCCTCGCTCAACTGGTCCACGTAGGTCACGCAGTGCGGGTTGCCCATCGAAACGCACGTCACCCGCAATGCTCGGCCGCCGACCTCTAGCGGCACGTCCACGACCGGATTGCCCGGAAGGTTGGGGTTGCCGTGTAGTGTGGTGGGGATTTTCTCGGGCGAAAGAAGAGGTGCGCCCATGTCCACCCGCACCCGCGAGACTTTGCCGCCCTGAACCTCCAGGTCCAACGCCAGCACGCCGGCGGCGGTCTCGATCCGCAGCGTCGGTTTTCGGCACAAGCCATGGTCGTACACGTACTTGGCCACGCAGCGGATGCCGTTGCCGCACATCTCGGCCTCGGAGCCGTCGGCGTTGAACATCCGCATTTTGGCGTCGGCCACGGCCGAGGGGCAGATCAGTATCAGCCCGTCGCCTCCCACGCCGAAGTGGCGGTCGGCCATGCGCCGGGCCAAACTGGCCGGATCCGCTGGCATCGGCTCGCGGAAACAGTCGATGTAAATGTAGTCGTTGCCTGCCCCGTGCATCTTGGTGAAACGCATGGCGATACCGCCTTCCGAGCATCCCGGAAAAGAGGGATTGTAGCCGGCGCTCGGCCCCTGGACAACGCGGCCTGCGCCGGCCACAATGGACTTGGCTGGGGCGATGGCGGTTTGCGCGGCATGAGCTTTCCGGATACCCGGCTCACTCTGATCCAGCGCCTGGCCCGTGGCGCTAGCGAAGACGACTGGCGCGTGTTCGTGCAGGACTATTCGGGGCCCATCCGGCGATTCGCGCTGCGTCGCGGTGCCCGCAACCTGGCCGAGGCCGATGAAGTGGTTTCCCAAACCTTTCAAACCCTGTGGGAAGCCAAACTGCTCGTCCGCTGGGTGGCCAACCGCACGGCCAAGCTCCGCACCCTGCTGTGCGCTGTGGCGTGGCGGATCGTTTCTGGCCGGCTGCGGGACGAAGGGAATTACCAGCGGGCGATTCGCCAATGGGCCGAACACGCTGCCCCGCCCGACGTAGTCGCCCCGGACCAGGCCGACCTCTTCTACCGCGCCTGGGTGGAGGACCTGCTGCAACGGGCGGTGGATCTTGTGGCCCGGGATTACTATCGGGCCAACCAGGGGGACCATGTGCGCGTGCTTTACAGCCGGCTCTGCGAGGGGCTGTCGGTTGCCGAGACGGCCGACCTCCTGGAACTGGACTATTCGGACGTGGTATCGTACTACCGGCACGCGCGGCAGCGCCTGACCGAACGCATCCGGCAGGTCTTGCGTAATCACATCGCCCGCTATTGTGCTGAAGACGAAGCGCAAAGCGAGTTCGAAGACGAGTGGCAACGCTTGGCGAACTATCTGGAACGGCACGGAGGGTTGGAAGAGGCCGTGCGGACGGCCTATGAGGTGTGGAACCCGGTCCGCTCCGCAGATGCGGCAGCCGATACGCTCTCGGTCGACGCATGTCCCCCAAAAGAGGCGCTGAAAAAGTCAGCGCGCATCACCGAAGGGCCTGACGCGCCATAAAAAGGAAAT
>JBBIQF010000399.1:0-6217 GCA_037442445.1 Planctomycetaceae bacterium | reverse complement strand
GGCTTCGGCATCGCCGAGGATCTCTTGCCGGGCGGCATCCCATTTGAGGGTTCGGCCCACGACCGAAGCGATGTATCCCAGATGGCCGGGGGTCTGCGAGCGGTGGGCCACTTCGACCGGGGTGAGGGTCCGCTTGCGGGACTTGACCGAATCGAGGAACTCGCGTTGATGGCCGGGCGATTCGTAAAGCGCTACTTCCAGATCGCCTTTCTTTTCGCGCTCGCGGATTTCTTTTCTCCACTGGGGGTTGGAGGTTTCGAAGCCGCCGCGGTCGACCCACACCCAGCCGAGCTGCCCGATCCACTTGGTGCCGCCGCGGATATCGCTATGGCCGCCCGCAATGACCACCTCGATATCGTTGGGGTACTTGCAGGTCACGCGGTAGCGGGTGGCGGTATTCCAGATGGCGTCTTTCGGGGGGAATTCGGCGGTGGCGGAAACCTCCAGGGGCCCGATCTGATCGTCCGGCCCGCAGCCGTACTTGGGATTGCTCAGGCCCCAATGAGCGATGTCGCAGTGGTGGCCGATCCAATCCATCAACTGCCCGCCGCCGGTGTTGTAGTTCCACCGCCAGTTCTTGTGGAAGCGGCAGCGGTTGAAGGGTTCCATGCGTGCCGGGCCGATCCAGAAGTCGTAATCCACCTCGGGGGGCGGATCGGAATTGGGGCACTTGTTGCCGGTGCCGGCAAAATCGGCATGGCCCGAGGGAAGGCCCACCTCCACCCGCTGCACCTTGCCGATATAGCCGTTGAGCACCAGTTCGGTGGCCCGGCGGAAATCGGGGACGCTCCGCTGCCAGGAGCCGGTCTGCCAGATGCGCTGGTTTTTCTGCACGGCCTCGACCATCGCCACCCCTTCGGCAAAGGTGTGCGACAGCGGCTTTTCGCAATAGATGTCTTTCTTGGCCGCGGCGGCCAGCACGGCCGGGATGGAGTGCCAGTGGTCCGGCGTGGAAATGCACACGGCGTCGATATCCGCGCGCTCCAGCAACTGCCGGAAATCGCGGTAGCCCTTGCAGTCGCGGTTGCCGGAGCGCTCGTTGACCCGCCGGACATTGGCTTCCAGATGGCGGGCATCGACGTCGGCGATGGCCAGCACGCGGCAATCCTTCTCGCGCAAGAATGCCTCCAAGTTGCTCTCGCCCATCCAGCCCACGCCGATGAAGCCCATGGTCACCTGCTTGGACGGGGCCTCGGCCCCCAAGACGCTGGCGGGAACGATGGCGGGAACAGCGGCGGCAGCGCCGGCCAGCCGCAGCACCTGCCGGCGCGAAAAACGGTTCGCAGTGCGGGTCATCTGTGCACGCTCCTGGGACATGGCAAGAAAGGGACGCGAAGCCGACCTACGGACCCTGCGGGCCGGCACCCCGCGGCCGGCCTCATTCTAATCCGCAGCGAGCCGGGGCGAAAGCCAGCGCCCGCCACGTGGGTCACGGCTTGCGGACCCGCGGCGTGAAGCGGGCCCAAGCGCCAGCCCCCCTGCCCTGCCCCGCACAACGCCGGGCGGTTACACGTATTCCCAGTCTTTGAGCCACTGGTAATGGTACGGCAAACGGGCCCAGGCGCGGTCCATGGCACGCTCCAGGCGGGCCGTTTCCTGCGTGTCCAGTTCGCGGCGTTCCAGCACCGCCAGGGCCACGTTGTCCACCTGCTCGGCGGTGATCAGCCCCGGGATGGGGGCCGTGATCGCAGGATTGCAGAGGATATAGCGGATCGCCAGGCGTGCGATCTCGTTATCTTCCTTGGCGTGCGGATCGTTGGGGGCGCTGGTTCCCTTGAAAACCGAGTTGCTGGCGAACGGCTTGATGCCGAACCACCCCACGTCGTGCCGCTTCATGGCCGCCCAAAGCCCTGTGGGGTCCTCCACGACCTTCGATTTGGCCGTGTAGGGTGTAACCACCACCTCGATCTGCTGGGGATAGGTTTCGATGAGGTGGCGGATATGGGGGCGGTCATGGGAGGAGATGCCGGTGAAGCGTGCCCGGCCGGTCTTCTTGGCCCACTCCAGGGCCTTGATCATTTCCTCGATGGTGCGCGGGTCGTGCTGGCTGCTCTGTTCCAGGCAGGTGATGCGCCACAGGTCGACGTATTCCAGGCCGGCGGCTTTCAGGCCGTGGTCCAGGGTGGCTTTGAGTTTCTCGAAGGTGCGGCATTCGGGGTTGCGGATTTCGCCTTCGGCCCAGGAAAAGCCGAGGTACATCTTGTCGCGCCGGCCCTTCAAGGCCCGGCTGTAGGCCAGCACTTCGCCAGCCGTGCAGGCATCGATGTAGTTCATGCCGCGGTCGATGCAGCGGCTGACCACTTCGGCCCGGTTTTTCTGGAAATCGGGATTGTCCAGGTCCACCGTGCCCCAGGCATTGCCCTTGGCCAGCGAGGGGATGACGGTGTCCAGCCGCTTCCAATGGCCGCCCAGGCATACCGCGGAGACCATCAGGTTGGTCTTGCCGCAGCGGCGGTATTCCATGTCGGAATTGTAATTGAGGATCTGGCGGGTATTGGCGCGGGCGGGATTGCCGGCCGCCACAGCACCGGCGGGCAGCCAGGCGGCCGAGGCGGCACCCGCCGTCGCAGCCGCATCGCAAAGAAACCGGCGACGCGAAACGCCCTCGGACATAACACCACTCCCGAATACGGTTTTCCCAAGCGAGGCCCGAGGCCCATGGCGCCCACTTTATCGCCGCATGCCGGTGGGGTCAAGCACGCCGGGCTGCGAGTCAGTCGGCTTCCAGAATCTCGATGCCGAGTTTGCCGGCCACCCGGGCCACCGGAAGCAGGCTCGCATAGGCGGTGGTCGATTCCAGGCTGGTGTGGGCGATCTTCAGATACGCGCCGCTGGTGCCGCCTGCGCCGCGGGTGGCGTCCAGCCCGAACCATCGTCCCCCCACATAGACCTCCGTCCACATGTGGTACAGGAACTTGCCGTCGACGTACACCAGGCCCAGGGTGGCACGTGCGGGAATGCCGCGGGCCCGGGCCAGGGCGGCCAAGAGCACGGCGTGTTCGGTGCAGTCGCCCCGGCCGCTGGCCAGGGCATCGGCCGCCGAGTCGAACGCCTGCCGGTAGTCCTTCTCACCGATGGCCTTGAACACGAACCGTTCCAGCCGGAGGGCCACCTTGCCGGGGTCGCTCTCTCCGCCGGCCGCCTGCTCGGCCGCTTGTGCGATCCGCGGGTTATCGCTTTGGACGAAGTGGCTGGGCCGGATATCCGCCTCGGCAGGGGGCGGATCGGGAGGGCCAGCCGGCGGCATCTCGCCGAGCCGGCGGGCCACGACAGTAATCGCTGCCGTTTGGGCGTCCAACCGCCGGACGCGCTGCCAACTCTCCGAAGGGAAGACCTGTGCCGGATCTTGCCCCTGGAGCCGGATGCGGTACCGCACCCGCCGGGCTTCCAGCGGCCGCTCCAGCCGGCGGGCCACCGGAATGGCAATGCTGCGGATCAGGTCCAGGGTGGCCACCGAGGCGGCCGCCCGGGCCGAGGCCGACTGGGCCTCTGCCGGCTCCGCCCGGTAGCTCTCGATATCCAACAGGTCCATCCAGGTTTTGAGTATCTCGCCCGAAGGGTCGATCCAAAGCCGGCCCGCCAGGGTCTGGCCGGCCAGCGTGGTCCGGGTATCGACCCGCAGCAGCCTGCGGGTGCCGTGCAGCAGACGGACGGATTCGTAATCCCGGGCATCAAGGCGGGTGCGGGCCGGCTGGCCGGTCGTGGGGTCCAAGCAAGTCACGGTCCGCGACTGGCCCGGCTGCATGGGCGATTCCCACAGCGATTGCTGAATCCCCAGAAACCCGCGGTACTCGGGCGACCAGGGCCAGGTGGCGCGCTCGGTGCGCCCCGTACCGGCGATTTCCACGATGAGCTGGTTGCCCTCGGCATGGCCACGCAGATGCTGGGCCGGCGTGGCGCTTCCGAAGGACACCAGCCGCCCTTGCGGCGTTTCGAGACTGGAAAACCGCAGCTCCAAGGTAATCGGGGTGCCGTCCCGCAAGGTGGTCATGCGCTGGAGGCCCTCGATGGCCACCAGGGGCTGGCCGTCGCGCAGCACGCGGCGGAGTGTGGTCTGGGCGTGGCCCATGGGGGTGCCGGCCAGTGTGAGCACTTCCCACAACTGCCGTGCCTCGCCTCCGGCGGGGGTCTGCTCTGGCGAATCGGCGGCCGGCGGCGTCGCTGGCACCGCTGCTTGCCGGGAACAGCCGGAAAGCCCCAGGGCCGCCACTAAAGCCATCCCGATCAGCCCAGGGACCACACGAGGCAACATGTTCAGAGGCAACCGGAACTGCGGGGCTACGCAAGGCCCGCGCCGAAGCATTCTTGCATGGGGCGGCGTAGCGGGTTTTGTGCAGGGTAACCGTTCACGGCCCGGGACGTTACCGGGAAACACGCAAAGCCTCGGCCACGACGGAGCGTGGCCCTCCACCCTGGAGGGACGCGCTCCGTCGCGTCCGGTGGATTCAAGTATAGCGATTCTACCGGCTATGCAGCCAGCGGCGCAGGGGTGGATGGGGCAGGCTCGATGGACTTTCCGAATTCTCCTGGGGGCGGAAGATCTGGCGAAAAAGCCGCCGCACATGCCGGCCGGCAGCGGGTTTTCGGGCAGATGGGGCCGCCGCCCCAGCGAGTTCGCCAGACACCCCTTGGGGCTTCGCTCCTCAACCCGAATCAGGTGCTAGACTAGCGTAGAACGCTGATAACCAGGCCTGAAGGCGATGGCCATTCGGCCGGCCACGAACCGGTTGCGGGAAGCGAGGAGAACTTCAACGGCTTTGCTGCGGTTGCGGCTTAGGCCGAGGTTCGTGGGGGCCTGGGGTGCAAAAGTCCGAACATCGTCCAAAGTGTGACCTAGGCTTGTCCGAAGGCGTGTCCCAACGGACCGGGCCTGGAGCACGGGCGCCGCGAGAGTGTGCCGATGGGCTTTCTCAAACGATTCTTCCGCAATGTCACCCGAGACGGCTCTCTGCCCGTGGGCACGAGCAGTTTCGAACACTTGAGCGAAGAGGAGCTGGAAGCCCACCTAGGCGTTTCCCGCTACGGCGATTTCGTGCTGACCGACGCGGTCCGCCCGTCCTACGACCTCCAGGTCATCCCCTGCGAGGGCTACCGCCACGATGCCTACCGCGACGAGGAAACTCGCACCAGCGTACCGGTGCTGATGGCCGCCCTTTCCCGCCCGCGCCTGTTCGACACCTTCATGGAATTGCTCGAACCGCTGGGCCCTGTGGTGGACGTGGTGCTCGAGACCAGCCACGACCGCAAGCGGGGCGGCCACGTGGACCTGTATCGCGAGCACATCGACCTGCCGGTGCTCAAAAGCATCCTCTGGGAGTACGAGGACCTCTTGCTGGACGACGGATGTACCGGCATCGCGGTGCTCAACCCCGGCATTCCCCAGGAAGTGCAATTCGACGAGCACAAGCTGTTGATCGTCTATGGCCGGGATCTGAAAGAGTTCGAAGACATCCTCCGCCAGCAGCGGGTGCCCTGCAACGAAAGCCTCCGCTTCATCACCGAAGCCGAACACGTCCATTCCTCCAGCGACCGGTTCGCCCGGCAGTTCGAGGAATTGCAGATGCGGCTGGGGATGGACAGCGGCTTTTTCTGATGGCCGGGGCGATGGGCCCTTGGAGGCGGGCAGCCGGCCCAATCCCGAAGATCCGCGTGCCAAACCCCGTGGCTTAAAGGCGGCTTCGTGCGGCGGGCGTTGCCCTGCCCTCGCCTCCCCTGCCCTGCCCTCCTCTGCTTCCCGGCTCCGGGCTTCTCTGCCCCCCTGCCCTGCCCTACGCGACGGTGGCCCGGGGGGGCGGCCTCGGCCATGATGCCCCTACCCGGCCATCCCACACCCTGACACCCCTGGACCCCGGCGATATACTGCATCGGGCGGCCTTGGGCCACCCCATAGGCTCCCGCCGGGCGGCGTGTACCCACAACGAGGGTCGGGACGGCTGCACCACAGGAAAGAACTTTTCGGCCAGCGACAACCTTCGGAGCAAAGGGGAACGCTTTGAGCAGCGTGGCCAGCGAGCGGGTCTTGGTCGTGCCCACGGCCGTGTTTCACCGCTTGGGATACTTCCAGGGGTTTTGCGGCCAGGTGGAGCGGTATCTGGCCGAGTTGCTCCGGCGGGAGCACCTGTCGTATCGTCCCTGAGACCAGGTGGAGCACGATCCGAGCTTGAAGCAGTTGATCCCGTATGTGATCTTTTGCCACAGGGACGCGGCCGGCGGCCTG
>JBBIQF010000398.1:0-6224 GCA_037442445.1 Planctomycetaceae bacterium | reverse complement strand
GTCCCGGGGGGCCACCATCGTCTTTGCCTGCGATGCCGAGAAAGTCAAGCCCGGCAGCAAAGGCAACCTGATCGTGGTGGCTTCGGCCCGCCGGCCTGCCGCCGGCCCCAAGACCAAAGCCAAGCCCGGCGCCAAAGCGGGCGTCGTGGTTACCCTGCCGGCCATTCCCTACGTCGTTGTGGCTCCGGCCAAACAGAGTGCCAAAGAGGCGGCGTCGTCCGGCAAACCGGGTGGGAAATAGGCCGTTGCTCCGGCCGCGGGCGGGTTAGCGCTCGTCGCCGGTCAGACCGAGCTGTTGCCGGCCCGCCTGTGCCGCGCGCAGCAGCGCGGGGCTCCGCGAGCGGCGGGCCACGGCCAGGGCCAGGTCGGCCAGCTTCCGCGCTTCCTCGGGGCGCTGCGCCTCCATGGCCTGCGACGCGGTCTTCATCGCCACCTCGATGAACTCCTTCTGGCTGTGGATGCCGACCACCGACTTGGCCATGCGCTCCAAGGCCGCGACCTTCAGCCCCACGGCATCCACGCGAAACGCACTGTCGAGCCGGTCGACCGCCTGGCACGCCGCCTCCGCCTTGCCGGCTGCGGCGGCCAGGTCGCACGCCTCGGCCAGCATCGCGTACCGCACCTCCGCGGGCAGGCCGGCATCCTCGGCAGCATCGAGAAGCTTCTGAGCCAAAGCGGTCTTGGCCGGCCCCCGCGTGGCCGAGCGAAACTCCGCCTGAAACCGCTCCCGGGCTTGCTGCCGGGCCGCTTGGAGACCGGCGGCATCGGGCGGGGGGAGTTTGTCGGCCAGGCCGGCCGGCCCGCGGGCATCGACCTCTGCCAGAAGGGCCTGGACCTCCTCGCCCGCCTGGGCAGCCTCTTCCAGCAGCCGCCGCGCACGGCGGGGATCGCCCTGGGCGTCGGCCGCCAGAAACGCAGCGATCAGCACCTTCTGCGAGGGGGCCTTGGTGAACCCCGCCTCGGCCAGCGCCAGGACCAAAGGGCCCGGCATGTCCTGGAGCGTGACCATCCGATTGGCGCCCTCGCTGCGATAGGTCAGCGAGCGGGCGTCGGCACTCACCACGATGATGGGCGTGCTCCCGACGGTGAACTCTTGGGCCGGTTGCAGAGTGGCCAGCACCTGCTGTATTCCTTTCCAGAACTCTTCCAGATTGGCCAGCAGGGTTTCGGTGCGGCCCACGTGCGCGTCGTCTTCGGGGCTTTGAACGTGCTGCGAGGCGGCTTGAAGGTGTTTGCGGGCCGAGGCCAGGTCGCGCCGGGCCATCGCCGCGCGGGCTTGCGATAGCGCCGTGCGCAGGGCCTGGCGTTTTTTCGAATCGGACGGCGTGTCCCCCACACCTCCAGCAGCGGGTTTGTCGGCCGCCGCGGCCGGCGATTCCGCTTCCGCAGGGCCATTGCCAGGCCTTGCCGGGCCAGGACAATCGCCCGGGGCCAAAGGGGGCCGCCGCTGGGGACGGGCGGTCGCAGCCTCGGCAGCATGGCCTTTCGTATGCACTCGTGGCACGAGCGATGCCCATCCCGCCCACCGGCCCTGCCGGTACTGCTGCCACACCAGCACGCCAAGCACAGCGGCCAGGAGCAACACCAGCACGCTCAGACCTCGGACCAGCCGCCACGCTGCCGGCAAGGCGCGGCGCGCGCTTCCAGGCCGATAGCCGCTCGCTTGGAAAAAGTCCACGTCGAGCCCCTGGCCGCGCGCGACGCCCACCCGATCGTAATCGTCGCCAGATGGACCGCCTTCGTGCTCTAGAGACTGTCCAAACGAATCGAATGCCTCGGACATGGCACGCGCTACCGGTAGGTGGGTTCGTTGGGCAAACGCTGCGGTGGCAGCGGTCCTTTTATTGTACTCTGGCGCAGCTACGCAGGGTCGGGTGCTTCCAGCGACGCGGTCTGGCGGAGGGGGCCGGTTGGCGTCCGCGCTGAGCACGCACCCTCCCGCGAGCTTCAATACTCGCGGCTCTTGAGCACGCCGGGCTGGGGCACGGGGTATTTGCCATCCGGTCCGGCACGCAGCGGGGCCGGCGAATCGTTGGTCAGCTTGTCGACATCCGGCGCGAACTCGTGCGGGTGGTTCAGCATCTCGTCGAAGGTAACGACCTGGCCCGTATGGGCGGCCATGCGCCCCATCGAGGTGACCAGGCTGGCCTCGGCCCCGCGCTTGACCTCGTTGTACGGCTTGTCGTTGCGGATGGCATCGACCAAGTCGTCCCATTCGAGCTGGTACGGGCTCTGCTCTGGCTGGGGGAAGGCCCACACGAGTTCGTCCTTGGTCAGGTTGTGCCCGCGGAAGATACGCACCCGGCCGGGGGTGTGTGCCGAGGTCGAAATAATGGCCGCCCCCTTGGTCCCGTGCGCATAGCTGGCGAACTCGTTGTGGCAGCCGGGCATGTTCCGTCCGTAGTAGAACAACCGCGTGCCATCGGGATAGACGTATTCCACGGAATAGGTATCGAAGTTCTGGTCCACCGAATTGCCGCGGAAGTGCCGGCCGCCTAAGGCCTGGGCTTTGACCGGCCAGGCGCCTTTCATCCAACTGCACTCGTCGATCTGGTGGATGTAATAGTCGCTGAACACGCCGCCGCTGGCCCACAGGAACGCGTGGAACCGCTGGACCTGGTACAAGAGTTCGCTCATGCCCTCCGGTTTAGGGCCGGCGGTGCCGCCGCCGCTGCCCATCCGGTAGGCCCGCAGGGCCACGATCTCGCCAATTTGGCCGGAGCGGATGCGCTCGAACAGCTCTTGCCGGCCGCGGCAGTGGCGGACCATCAGCCCCACGCCCACTTTAAGGTTCTTGCGTTGCGACTCCTCGGCCAGTTGCAACATGCGGCGGGTGGTGGGGCCATCGACCGTGACCGGCTTCTCCATGAACACGTGCAGCCCTTTCTGGATGGCATAGGTGAAATGCACCCAGCGGAAGGCCGGCGGGGTGGCGAAAATGGCGACATCGCCCGGCCGCAGGCAATCCATCGCCTTGCGGTAGGCGTCGAAGCCCAAGAACCGCCGCTCCGGGGGGACATCCACCTGGTCGCCATGCTGGCGCTTGAGGTTGGCGTAGCTGCCCGAGAGCTTGCGCTCGAAGACATCGGCCATGGCGACCAGCTTGATCGGGCCGTTCTTGACCGACAGGGCGTTGCTGGCGGCCCCCGTGCCCCGCCCCCCGCATCCGATCAAAGCGACCTGAAGCGTATGGCTCTCGCCGGCGTGCACATGGGGAATGGCCACGCCTGCCAAGGCCGATGCGCCGGCAATCCGGCCGGCGTGCTTGAGGAACTCGCGGCGCGACGCAGCGGATGGGGTGCGGGATTTCATGGCGTTGTTACTCCGGGCAGGTATGGAAGATGCGTGACGACTTGAAGCGCCGGCCTGGGCCGCCGGGCCAAGCGACGATGATTATGGGCCCCCGCCGCCGGGCCTGCAAGCACGGCTTTTCGTTTGCGACCGCCGAACAACCGAGCCGCGACCGCCAGGGAGCGGCGTGCACTGGCGCCACAGTTCACCGCGGCCGAGCTTCACCGGGGCCAAAGTTCACCGGGGCCTTACGGCCCCGGCTCTGGGTGCCAGGCTCCTGGGGATGGGATTGTGCGGCTTAATGTTGTGGCGCCAGGGAGTTTGCACCAATTGGGGGGTGGCGGACTTCCGCCACCGCAGCCTTTGTCCGCCCGCGCAAGCTACTCTTGTTTGGCGGCCGGCTGCCCCCTAGCAATTCAAACCCAAGGGGGCCTGGGTAGGCCTGCCGCGTGTCGAAAGGCTGGGCGTGAGGGCCTCGGCTGCTTGCGGCACGGCCGGCCCAAAGCTCGAAACACGATGTCCTTTGCCGCACGATGCCGATTCTTGCTCCCAGGATGCACCCCGTGTTCAGCAATATGACAATCGGCACGAAAATCCTCTTCGGGCTGGGCCTGGCGACCGCCATTCTGGCCGCGGTGGGCATGGCGAGCTATTGGGACCTTGCCAGCGTTACCTCGTCGCTCATCCAAATCGGCCAGGAGCATATGCCGAGCACGCTGGGACTGGAGAGGATGCTGGCCGGCCAGCTTGAAGCCGTCGCCGGGCTGGCGGAAGCCACCAGCGGCCGAAAGCTCGATGCCCAGGCTCGGGCCGAGCAGTACCGCCGCATCGAGGCCGGCCTGAAGCGGGCCGAGCTTGGCCGCAAGATGTACGAACCGCTGGCGAACGCGCCGGAAGAAGCCAAGGTGTGGCAAGAGTTTCTGCCCTTGTGGGAGGCATGGAAAGGCGGGGTAACCCGGACCGTGGAACTCTCGCAGGAGAAGGATCGGCTGCTGGCCAGTGGCATTCAGCCCGACGATCCGCGGATCGCGGCGTTGGACGACAGGATTCTTCAAGCCTTCGACCACACCCGGGCTGCCTTGAACCCGTCGAGCGCTAAGCTTCTGGAACTCATCAACTGGAACACGCGGGAAGCTGACGAGGAGGTGGCCAAGGGCAAGGCCATTGCCGCCCGCGCCCAGAAGATAGGCCTTGGCTGCGTCGGGCTAGCGGCGCTGGCGATGCTGGGTTTGGCGGGGTTCCTGTGGCGGTCGGTGGCCCAAGGGGTCCGGCGCCTTATGGACGAGACCCGCCGGCTGACCCAGGCTGCGCTGGCGGGCCAACTGCAAATCCGTGGCAACCCACAGGCCGTCAGCCCCGAGTTCCGCCCGATCATCGAGGGCATCAACGCCACGCTGGAGGCCGTGGTCGGCCCGCTGCGGGTGGCCGCCAACTATGTCGATCGCATGGCCAAAGGCGATATCCCCGAGAAGATCACGGCCGCGTATCCCGGCGAGTTCAACGAGATCAAGGAAAACCTCAACCGTTGCATCGATGCGCTGGGCGGGCTGATCGACCAGGCGGCGGCGCTTGCGGCGGCGGCAACCGAAGGCCGGCTCGATGCCCGCGCCGACGAATCGCGGTTCTGGGGCAAGTACCGCCAGATCGTCCAGGGCATGAACCAGACGCTGGCGGGGTTTTCCTCCCCGATGGCCGAAATCGCCGGGGTGTTGCAGCGCATGGCCCGCAAGGACTTCTCGCAGAGGGTCGAGGGCCAGTATCCCGGCCAATACGGCAAGCTCCGCGACGACGTGAACCGGGTGGTGCAGAGTATCCGCGAGGCCTTGGAGCAAATCAAGGACAGCGCCGCGCAGTTTGCCGAAGGATCGCGCGTGGTGGCCGAAAACTCCCAAACGCTGGCCCAAGGCGCCCAATCGCAGAGTTCGAGCGTGCAGGAGATCACGGCCTCGATCGAAGAGCTTTCGCACGCGGTCCAGGCGGTGAAGGAAAGCGCGCACGAAGCCAGCCGGCTGGCCAGCGAGGCCAACCGCCTGGCCAGCGAAGGCGGCCTGGCGGTCCAAAAGTCCATCGAGTCGATGGAGCAGATTCGCACCAGCGCCCAGCAGATCGGCGAGATCATCCAGGTGATCTCGGAGATCGCTAGCCAGACGAATCTCTTGGCACTGAACGCGGCGATCGAGGCGGCCCGGGCCGGCGAGCACGGCATGGGCTTCGCCGTCGTGGCCGATGAAGTCCGCAAACTGGCGGAGCGCTCCAACCAGGCGGCCCGCGAAATCTCGGCGCTGATCCGCGAATCGGCGCAGCGGGTGGAAGAAGGGGCGCAGCTCAGCAGCCAGACCGGCGAGTCGCGGCGTAAGATCATCCGGGCGGCCGAGGCAACGGCGGCCAAGGTCGCCGAGATCGCCGCGGCCGCGGTCCAGCAGGCCGCCAGTGCCCAGGAAGTGGCGGCTGCCATCCAGAGTGTGGCGGGCGTGACCGAGTCGGCCGCCGCCGGAAGCGAAGAAATGGCCTCCAGCAGCCAGCAGCTCGGCGCGCAGGCGGCCATGCTCCGCGACCTGGTGGGACAGTTCGTCATCGACCACAACGGCCCAGGCCGCTGGCCTGCTCCGCGACTGGCGCCGCAGAACGCATAACCCTCGATTGTGTTCCTCCCCCTCCCGACCACAGGGCGGCGGCTTGCCGGCTGCCGCCCTGTTGGTTTGCGCCGGCAGGGCCGCGGAACGGCGGAATGCAGGAATGACGAAAGTCAAATGACGAATGTCGAAGGAAGCACCAAGGACCAAATCCCAATGACCAAGTAGGGGGCGTACTTGCACGCAGGCGGAGTTGGGGAGCGACGAATGACGAAAGACAAATGACGAATGACGAAGGAAGCGCCAATGACCAAATCCCAATGACCAACGATAACGGGCGGAGCTGCTTGGGTACCGCTG
>JBBIQF010000397.1:0-6265 GCA_037442445.1 Planctomycetaceae bacterium | reverse complement strand
GTTGTCAAGTGGGCCGCAGGGGGCGACCCGCGATGGCCGGTGCCTTGCCCGCCCCGTGGCGGCGTGCCATACTAGGCGCACCATTGGGCAAGGTTCACTGCGGAGAACACGGTTTTCTCCTGGAGGCAATTTTCCCATGCGCGAGCGAATAACACGACGGCAAATCCTGGCGGCGGGGGCGGCGATGGGTGCGGCCGCGGCGGGTGCCGCTGGGTTTGGCCGGCTTGAAGCCGCCGAGTTCCGCACCCGGCTTTACAAGGCGATGATCGCCAATCCCACGGAAGAGGTCCTCCGCAAGCACAAGCAGGCGGGCTTTGACGGCTTGGAGACCAGCCAGTGGAATGTCTCGCCCGACGAAGCCGCCCAGGCCTGCAAGCGGGCCGAGGCCCTGGGCATGAAGGTCCATTCGGTCCTCTTCGGCTGGGCCAACTTCAACCACAAGGAGAAGGTCCAGCAGGACATCGCCAACGTGGAAAAGGCGTTGCGGGCGGCCGCCGCCTACGGGGCCTCGGCGCTGTTGCTGGTGCCGTGCCGGGTGGGGGGCATGCCCATCCCCGAGGCCTGGGACTTCGACATCGAATTCGACGACCGCACCGGGCATGTGCGGCGCGTCGTGGCGGGCGACAATTCGAAATACGAGGCTTATATCCAGGCGCATAACCAGGCCATCGACGCCTCGCGGGCCGCCGTCGAGAAGCTCGTCCCCACGGCTGAAAAGACCGGCGTGATTATCGCCCTGGAGAACGTGTGGAACAACCTGTGGGTCAAGCCGGCGCTGTTCGCCCATTTCGTCAAGTCGTTCCAGTGCCGCTGGGTGCAGGCGTACTTCGATATCGGCAACCACGTGAAGTACGCGCCGCCGGAAGAGTGGATCCGCGCCCTGGGCAAGACCATCGTCAAGTTCCACGTCAAGGATTTCAAGCTCGCAACGGACGGCCGGGGCGGCAAGTTCGTCCACCCCCGCGATGGCAGCGTCAACTGGCCCCTGGTGCGGCAGGAGATCGAGAACATCGGCTACAACGGGTTCTTGACCATCGAGGATGGCGGCCTGCCGCTGGAGGAGTTCAGCCGGCGCCTGGACCTCATCATCGCGGGCAAATGACGCCCTGCGGGGTGCGGTGCGCCGCCGGCTGGCCGCTCTGCCGTGCCTCAGGCTCCGCCGAATCGTGACGCTTGTTGCGCTTGGAGGGTACCGATATGCACATCGACATACAGAAGGCTGGGCTTGCCGGGCGGGTGTCCCGGCGCGGGTTCCTGGGGTTGGGGGCAGCCGCTGCCGCGGGGGCAGCGCCGCGGCTGGCGCGTGGGGCCGAGGCGGCCCGCAAGCCGCTGCGGGCCGGCATGATCGGGCTGGATACCTCGCACGTCATCGCCTTCACCCAGGCGATCAACAGCCCCAAGGCGGCGGGCGACCTGGCCGACGTGAAGATCGTGGCCGGCTATCCGGGCGGCAGCCCCGACGTCCCCGACAGTTGGAACCGGGTGAAGAAGTTCACCGAGCAGCTTCGGGGGATGGGGGTGGAGATCGTCGATTCGATCGAAGCCCTTTTGGAGAAGGTGGATTGCGTGTTTCTGGAGAGCGTCGATGGCCGGCCCCATCTGGCGCAGGCCCGGCCGGTGCTGGCCGCCCGCAAGCCCCTGTTCATCGACAAGCCCATGGCCGCCTCGCTGGCCGACGTGCTGGCCATCTTCGCGCTGGCCAAGAAGCACAATACGCCGTGCTTCTCCTCCTCGTCGCTGCGGTTCACCTCGGGCTATCAGGCGGCGCGCAAGGGGAAGTTCGGCAAGGTGCTCAAGTGCACGGCGTGGAGCCCCATGAGCATCGAGCCGCACCACCCCGACCTCTTCTGGTATGGAGTGCACGGGGTGGAAAGCCTGTTTACCATCATGGGGACCGGCTGCCGCAGCGTCACCCGCCTGAGCCCGACGGAAGTGCTCGGCCGCTGGGAGGGCGGGCGCGAAGGCCGCTTCGTGGCCAAGAAGGGCTACGGCGCCGAGGTCGAGGGGACGCTGGGCAAAGGCTCGGCCGGTACCTACGAGGGATACACCCCCTTGTTGGTCGAGGTGTGCCGTTTCTTCAAGACCGGCCGCTCGCCCGTGCCCGAGGAGGAAACCGTCGAGATCTTCGCCTTCATGGAGGGGGCCGACCTGAGCAAGGCCCGGGGCGGGGCCGAGGTGCCGATTGCAGAGGTGCTCGACCGGGCCCGCAAGCAGCAGGCCGAAAAGCCCGCCTAGGCCAGTGGCGCTCGGTGCCCCCCGGCTGCCCGGTGGGCTAGCGGCCCGGCTGCCCGGTTTATCCCCAGCCGGGCGGCACGGGGTGCAAACCGTTCTGGCCGAAGCGCTTCGCCCGGCCGCCTTGCCCCCGCCCCATTGCGGTGCCAGAATTGAGTGTCGCGTGTCGGGGTGGTTGGAGGCGTGGAGCCGTTCGGCCGATATCGGTGTGCGGATGCCCGGCGATCCCTTGGTCATCACCGCAGCGGCTTTGGCGGTAGCAGGCGCCAGCCTGGCGGCTTTGGCGGCCGCCTTGGTCGGGCTCCAGCGGCTGCGGCGGGAAATGGCCCGCCATCGCCACTTTGACGACGCTCTGGCCCAGGAACGCAATCTGCTGCGGACCCTGATCGACAACCTGCCGGACTACATCTTCGTCAAAGACCGCCAGAGCCGCTTCGTCACCACCAACGCGCCGCATCTGGGCGTGCTGGGGGCCAAGCGCCTGGAGGACGTGATCGGCAAGACCGATTTCGACTTCTTCTCGCCGGAGTTGGCCACAGGCTACTTCGCCGACGAGCAGGCCGTGATGCAGACCGGCTGCCCCCTCCTCAACCGCCGCGAGAAGACCGTCACCCCGGCCGGCGAGGTCCGCTGGCTATTGACCAGCAAGATCCCCTATCGCGATCGCAACGGCAACATCGTGGGGGTGCTGGGCATCAGCCGCGACATCACCGCCATCCAGGAGGCGGAAGAGGCGTTGCAAAAGGCCAAGGAGGAAGCCGAGGCGGCCAACCGCGCCAAGAGCGAGTTCTTGGCCAACATGAGCCACGAGATCCGCACGCCCATGAACGGCATCATCGGGCTGACGGAGTTGGCGCTGGATACGCCGCTGGCGCCGGAACAGCGCGAGTACTTGGAGATGGTGAAGGCCTCGGCCGACGCCCTTTTGGCCGTCATCAACGACATCCTCGACTTCTCGAAGATCGAGGCCCGCAAGCTGGAGCTGGAGCGCGTGGATTTCAGCCTCCGCGACCTGCTGGGCGACACGATGAAGGCCCTGGGGCTGCGGGCGCAGCAAAAGGGGCTGGAACTGGCCTGCCACATCCCGGCCGATGTGCCCGATGCTTTGGTGGGCGATCCCGGCCGGCTCCGCCAGGTGATCATCAATCTGGTGGGCAACGCCATCAAGTTCACCGAGCGGGGCGAGGTCATCGTGCAGGTGGGGCGCGAGTCGGAAACCGACGGCGAAGTGACGCTGCGGTTCGTGGTCCGCGACACCGGCATCGGCATCCCGCCCGACAAGCAGTCGCTCATCTTCCAGGCGTTTTCGCAGGTCGAGACGGGCATGACCCGCAAGTACGGCGGCACGGGGCTGGGGCTGGCCATTTCGTCGCGCCTGGTGGCCATGATGGGCGGCCGGATGGGCGTGCAGAGCGAGCCGGGACGCGGCAGCACGTTCCGCTTTACGGCCCGCTTTGGGCGGTCGTCGCAGGCACCGGCCAGCCGCCGCATCGCAAGCCCCATCCGCCTGGACAGCCTGCCTGTGCTCATCGTGGACGACCATCCCACCAATCGCTTCATTCTGGAGGAGATGGTGGCCCAGTGGGGCATGGTGCCCACCTCGGCGCCCGGGGCCCAGGCCGCCCTGGCAACCCTGCACCAGGCCGCCCAAAGCGGCGAGCCTTTCCCGCTGGCCCTTTTGGATGCCCACATGCCCGAGGTGGATGGCTTCGAGCTGGCACGGCAGATCCAGGCGCAGCCCGAGCTGGCCGGAACCGCCTTGGTGATGTTGACCTCGGCCGGCCAGCCCGGCGACATCGCCCGCTGCCGCGAGTTGGGCATCCAGGCGTACTTGATGAAGCCGGTGGCGCAGTCGGACCTGTTCAATGCGGTTTGCGCGGCCCTGGCCCGCCGCGACCAACTCCCCGAACCGCCCCGCCCCGAGAAACCGGCACCTGCCTATGTGCCGCGGCGCCCCTTGCGCGTCCTCCTGGCCGAGGATAACCCCATCAACCAGACGCTGGCCCGCCGCATTCTGGAGAAGGCCGGCCACGAAGTGCTCGTGGCCCAGAACGGCCGCGAAGTCCTCGAAATCCTCAAGGCCCATCCCTGCGACGCGGTGCTGATGGACGTCCAGATGCCGGAACTCGATGGGCTGGAGGCCACCCGGGCGATTCGCCGTGAAGAGCAGCAGCAGGACCCGCCCCTCCATCTGCCCATCATCGCCATGACCGCCCACGCCATGGTGGGCGACCGCCAGCGCTGCCTCGACGCCGGCATGGACGGGTACATCGCCAAGCCCCTCCATGCCCAAGACCTGCTCATGGCGCTGGACGAAGCGACCCGCCCCCCAGATGAGAGCCTGCCGGAAGTTCCTGCGCCGCCGGCCCCGCTTGCGGAATCGCCCGGCGAGAACCCGCCGGCCCTTGCAGCGCCGCCTGAGGGCGGCCCCGGGGCCGAAGGGCACGGGGCGGAAGTGTTCGATCCTCCGGCCGCCCTGGCCCATGGTGGCGGCGATGCGGAATTGCTCAAAGAAATGGCACGCGAATTCCTGCGCCTGGCCCCGCAGCAATTCGGCGAACTCCGGCGGCTGCTGGAACAGGGCAATATCGCGGCGGCACGGCGCGTGGCCCATGTGCTGAAGGGCGAGGTGGGCAACTTTTCGGCCAAAGAGGCCACCGAGGCTATCGTGCGCCTGGAAGCCGCACTGGACATGCCCGAAGGCATCGCGCAGACGGAGCCGGCCTTGGGGGCCGTCGAAGCCGCCTGGCAGCGCCTCCGCCCTGTGCTGGAGGACTTTTGCGGGGCCGCCGCCCCACCGCGCACCTGACACCCGTCACCTGGCACGCATCACCTCGCCCCCCTCCTGGACCACGATTCGCTGGTCGGCCGGGATGTCGCGGAGCACCTGGGTCGTGCCGCCGAGCCAGCGGATTTCCACCTTGTCCACCCGGGCGTGCTTTCCCAGGCCGAAGTGCAGGCGCGAACCGAAGTGGCTCTGGTAGCTCCGGCCGCTGTGGACCTCGGCAAGCTGGCTTAATGGGCCGGCCACCACGCGCACGTGGGCCCCCACACCGTCCCGGTTAGCCCGCCGGCCGCGGAGCTCGATCTGGAGCCAATGGTTGCCCGTGTGCGAGTCGTTACGCAATATGACCGCCGGGCGCCGCGAGCTGAGGATCACCACGTCGATATCGCCGTCGTTATCGAGGTCGTCGAAGGCAACGCCCCGGCCGACGACCTTCACGCGCAGCCCGTCGCCGGCATGGTCCGAGACGTTGACGAACTTCCCGTCGCCGGTATTGCGCAGCAGCACCGGCCGGCAAAGGTACGAAGTGGTATCGTCCCACAGCTCGATGTTGTCCTGCAAGTGGCCGCAGAGGATAAAGAGGTCGCGGAAGCCGTCGTTGTCGAAATCCACGAAGCCCACGCCCCACTTCACGTAGGGAAACGAGCCGGCCCCGGCCCCGGTTTCCACCGTGACATCGTCGAAGGAGCCGTCGCCGCGGTTGCGGAACAGCACGGGCAGTTCGGCCTGGTAAGAGGTTTGGAGGAAATCGAGCCAGCCATCGTTATCGTAATCGCCGCAATCCACGCCCATGCTTCCCAGTTCGTGGCCGTGGAAGTTGAACGCCAGCCCCAGGGCGATGCCGTCCTCGGTGAAGTGGCCCCGGCCGTCGTTGCGGAAAAAGAAGTTCCGCGACACGTCGTTCAGGACGAAGATATCGGTATCGCCATCGTTGTCGTAATCGGCCGCCACCATGCCCATGCCGGTGCCGGCCACGGCGCCGATACCCGCCGCGCCGGTCACGTCGGTGAATGTCCCGTCGCCGTTGTTGCGGAAGAGGTTGTCGGGTTCGGGCGGATAATCCTTGGGGCCGGCGTACTGGGGGAAGCCGTCCACGGTGCGGGCGACGTGGTTCTCGTAGGTGAAGTGCACGTAGTTGGCGGCGTAGAGGTCTAGGTCGCCGTCGGCGTCCATATCGAGAAAAAAGGCGCCGGCGCCCACCTTGACGTCGAGCACCAGCGCCTCACAACCCTCGGCCAGTTTCTTGCT